>NZ_WIBD01000003.1:0-212569 GCF_009495975.1 Pseudomonas sp. SZ57
TTGAGGGTTTTTGTTTGTCTGGGGTTTATCACTCTGCCGGGCTCACCTCATTACAAGGTAGCGGAATTAGCGCCAGAGACCCCCAGGGTTTAGTGAAACGCCCCCATCCCTGCCAGTCTGCTGCCCGCTCGCAGGTGGAAGCTGCGCAGCACTGGCAGGCTTCCGTCCGGCTGACGTGGCGCATCCCACCCCGTCTCCGAGACATCCTCAAAGTCTGCAGCGGTTACCGGCGTTGGCAATGTCCAGGAGTTGTGTGCCATATCCAGTCCTTCGGTGTTAACGGTCAAGCGTCCCTTGTAGGCGATGTTGTTGAACAGGTTACCGAGAGGGATCAGCGAACCATCCGGGGCGATACCTGCCATGTTGTAGTTCACGCCATTTGCAAAAGCCGTGTTGTTGATGAAGTCCAGTGCCAGGGTATGGTGATTGGCATAGAAACCAGCGGACTTATTGTCGAAGGCAACGGAATTACGGACGATATGCTTCACGCCGTCAGGCACATACTTGCCACCGTATCCGCCCGCTTTGATGCCATTACCATTGCCGGCTTCAAGTTTTGTGCGCGTGCCAGGCAGGTAACCTTGCTGCCATGCCCATGAGCTTTCGATGGTCACTGGCGAAAAGGCATTGATCAGGTCAAAGCCGTCGTCGGAATTGGCCCACGCTCTGCAACCGCGGAATACATTACCTGGATGGCCTGCCTTGATATGTGCACCGAAGCCGTCTGCACTCTGACCTGCGCCGTTTGAGGTGTAAGGATCGTAGTTGTGGTGGGAATCTGTATTCAGCACCAAGTTATAACCGCCGTTCTGAATGAACAGGCCTGGTCCCATGTTGTGATGCAGATTGAGTTGCTCGAAGATATTGTGGCTGCCGCTGTTCCAGATGCCCCATGACTCGTGGTTGAGATGGTTTTCGGGCTGTTGCGGTACGCCGGTCACCTCCAGTCCCTTCAGGTGTAGCCAGCTCCCGGTAACGTTGAAGCCTTTGACGCGACAATCGTCTTTCATGGCCGAGAAATCGAAAACCGGTGTTTCGCCCGGATAGGCCCAGTAGCGTATGGGTTTGTTTTCGCTGCCGCTATTGTTCAGGGTGATGGCATTCACGGTATCTGTACGGCTAGCGCAGCGGTTGATGCCGGCTGTGTAGGCATAGAGGCCGCCGCGAAAGTACACCGTGTCGCCGGCTTTTGCGGCTTGCTGCGCGCGCATGATGGTGCGCAACGGTGAGGCTTTGGTACCCGCAGCGTGATCATCGCCATTGGGGGCCACGTAGTAGTCAGTTGCCTGCGCTGTTGCAGCAACGACCAGCAAGACCGTCAGCGATATCGTTCTCATGGGGTCACTCCAAGCCTGCCTGGTGTAATCGTATGCGTGTTTGCTGCCCCTTATTATGAATTCGATGAATAAAGAGTCTGCTCGCCGAGGCCTGCAACAGGGCCTCACTCAATTCAAAGACAATAAAAAAGGCCGCATTCTCATGCGGCCTTCTGTTCACAGCAATCAGCCTTTAAGAGGCCAGTTCCGGGACCTCTGGTTTCACATCGTCACGACGCTGAATGTATTTCCAGTCCGCTTCATCAATGTAAATACCATTGGGTCCGCTGCCGCCTTCCAGGTCGATGGCAACGTGAGCCGAGACCTGTGGCTTCACACTGGCCAGAATTGGAACGAAGCCCAGTTGCAGGCTGGTTTCCAGCAGGGCTGCCTGGTTCTTCTCGTCGATGTCTGCGGCTTCATCGAGGTAGTAAGGCAAACGCACCCGACCGGCCTGGTCGCGATCCATCAAGTGCAACAGCAGGTACATGTTGGTCAATGCCTTGATGGTCATCGTGGTGCCGTTGGAGGCCGCGCCATCGATATCGGTGTGGATAACCGGTTGTCCATTGACCTTGGTGATTTCGAATGCCAGCTCGAACAGGTCCTTCAAGCCCAACTGGTTGTGGTTGGCAGCCACAAGCCGGGCCAGATATTCCTTGGCTTCTTCGTTCTTGTTGTCCTGCTCTGCGCTCTGGCTCAGGTCGAAGACCGACAGCGTCTCGCCTTCTTCGTACTGCCCGGCGCTGTGGATGATCTGGTCGATGTGCTTGAGCGCTTCCTTGTTAGGGGCGAGCACGATACGGAAGCTTGCCAGGTTCGAGACCTGACGCTTGTTGATCTCGCGGTTGAACAGCGCCAGTTGATGCTCAAGGCTGTCGTAGTCGCTACGGATGTTGCGCAGGGTACGCGCGATATCCGTGACCGCAGCGCGACGAGCCTTGCCCAGCGTAAGCGCTTCGTCGGTACGGTGTGCGTAGGCATTGATCAATAGCTGCAGGCGACGCTCCATGTCGTCCTCGCTGTCGAACTTGGCCACACCCTTGAGGCGAACCTGTGCGTACAGCGCCTCAATCTGTCCATCGCTGCGCAACAGACCCTGCCAGCTGTCCTGGTAGTCGTTGAGCAGCGGCAACAGGTTATCCATGGAATCGTCGATCGGGTCCATGAACGGTGTGCCGAATGGCAGGTCTGCTGGCAGCAACTGACGGCGACGTAGCGCGTCGTCCAGTGTGCGTTGCTTGGATTCCATATCGCCGATCTGACGTGCGATCAATTGCAGCTTGGCGGACAGTTGCTGCACGCGCTCGGTGAACGCGTCGCTGGAGCGTTTCAGTTCATCCTGAGCGGCTTCCATCTGCGCCAGCTCTTCCAGCTTGGTGGATTCCTCCGCGCTCAAGGTCTGGCAGCGGCGGAAGTCTTCAAGCGCTTTTTGCGCATCCAGCACTTGTTGATAAAGCGCTTCGGTCTGGGTCTTGCTCGCCGAACGGTCGGCAGCGACAGCCTGCTGGGTTTTCAGTTGTTTGAGTTCTTTCTCCAGTCGCTCTTTCTGATCGCGCAACGCGGCGCGATCGGCCAGCGCCTGCAGGGCAGGAGGCTCGATGCTCGACAGGTTGATGGTCAGCCCCGGTACTGAAAACTGATCGCCCTTGAAGCCATCCAGAATGGTCTCCAGCGACTTGACCCACGCATCGCCATCATCCAGCGCAATGCCTTGCTCACCCAACGGCAGGCTGAACAGCGCGCTGTTGAACAGACGCATCAGACGTTCGACGTCCGGCTGGGAAAACTCTTCACGCAGACGGGCATAGCTGTTGTTGTCCGCATGATCAAGCTGTTGCTTGACCGACTTGAGGCGTTTTTCCAGATCGCGCAGGCGCTCGTCCAGGTCTTCGGCGCTGAACTGCCGGGACTGGGCCAGCGCACCGGCCAGCTCATCGTGAGCGTCCTTGGCGGCGAGCAGCTGTTGCTCCAGCACCTTGACGTCATCGACCAGCGCAAAACGATTCTTCAGTACCGACAGCTCGCCGACCCAGCGCTGGATGCTGCTGATCTCGCGCTCCAGGCGCATCAATTCCTGAGTGCTGCTGCGCTGATCGTTCTGCATCTCATCCTGCTGGGCACGGTAATGCTCAGCCTGAATGACCAGCTCTTCCTTGCGCGCACCGGAGTAATCCGACCAGGTGCCGAGCAGCGAATCAAGGATCGGTGACAGACGATGCAGCTTGCCGCGCAACACATCGCGCTGTTTTACGCCAGCGGCCAGCGCCTCGACCAGAGGGCCGGCCAGCACCAGCGAGTTGTAGTCCTGTTCCATACGCCGCACATCGCGGAAGGCTTCTTCACAGGCGGCAATATAGTCGACGCTGCCCGAACGCAGGCTGTGCTCGAAAGCATCCAGAAACAGCTGCTTGAGTTTGGCGGCGGTGATTTCACGCATGTGCAGCAGGTTGATGAACAGTGCGCGGAAGGTCTTGAGGCTCTGCTCGCTGGTGGAGCGCAAAGGGATCAAGGTCAGGTCCAGCGGAATCGACGTGTGGCCGCCGACCAGCAGACGGCGCAGTTCGTCAGGTTTCAGCTCGTAGGCTTTCAGGCCCTGGCTTTCCAGGTTGCTGAACAGCTCTTTCTGACGCAGGCAGGTGTCGTTCTTCTGGTAATGACCCAGATCCAGCTCGCCGGCATAGGCGAAGAACTGATGGCCGAAGCCGCCGCCCGGACCGCGACCCACGACGCCGATGACATGCGGGCCGTGAGGCAGGGAGACTTCCACCAGAATGTAGCTGGTGTCGGAGGCGAAGTAGAAGCGCCGCGATTGCTCCAGGCTGTATTTGCCGAAGCTCATGTCCGACATGCGCGCCAGAATCGGGAACTGCAGGGCGTTGATCGAGGCGCTTTTGCCGAGGTTGTTCGCGCCATATACCGACAGCGGATTTTCCAGCGGGAACAGGCCGAGACTGTAACCGGCAGTGTTCAACAGGGCAAAGCGGCGGATGCCATAACGTTCCTGGCTCATGTGTCCATCTCCTGTCGTTGCTCATCGGCGATTGCCCGGGCCAGCGCCTCTTCCTCGGTCTCTTCGCCGAATTCAGCCAGGTCCAGCGGGTCATCGGTTTCCAGCAGCTTTTCGTCGCTGTCGTCATCGATGAGCACGGGCGTCGGCAGGGGCAGGGCGCTATGCAGGCTGGCTGCCAGATCGCGGTCCTGTTGCACCGACAGGCACACATCGAGAAAACGGTACATCGGTGGCAGGAAACGGTAGATACCCACTTCCTCACTGGCAAAGCCCAACTGCGTCATGCGCCGCATGATCTTTTCTTCAAGCTCTTCCGGGGTCTGTACTTCAGCCTGGAGAAACAGGTCGCGGTACTTTTCCAGCATCGAAGGCAGCTCGTCGCGGCCCAGGCTGCCACCGTCGAGCACCGACATGGGGTCACGGCCCTGATCTGCCAGATGTTCAACGAGGATGAAGGTGAACAGCGCCAGGCGCTGGGCGGTCTTGTTGACCTGCGCGGCAGCCAGTTCAGGCACGAAGTAATAAAAGCCACGCGTGTCGCAGACCAGCTCGAAGCCCAGTGCCTTGAACAGCGTGCGGTACTGGTCCTGGCAGTTGGAGAGCTGAGCGTACAGCTCCGGGTCGCGGCGGCTGATGTGATAGCCCTTGAACAGCTCGCGAAAGATCGGCGCGAGCTGGGACATTTCGGATAGATCAAGATGCATGAACGGTGCTCTCGGAATGCTCGGCCTGCTCGTCTTTTGCAGCGAGCAGGGCAAAGGAGCGCAGGCTGACGCGGTGCTCCCGGGTGAAATATTCGCGACGCTCGAGGCGTTCACGGGCGAAGCGCTTGTCTCGCGACAGGCGCGAGAACCAGTAGAGCAGCTCGTCGGTCTCGCCGGTCGGCTCCTGCTCCAGCAACCAGACCATGAGGTCAGGCATCGGCAAGGCGTCTTCACAGCGTTCGAGCATCTCCTTGACCGTACGCGGTGCGCGTGGCGCCTGGCCCTTGCGGGTGCCGCTGGCCTTGGGGAATCTCGCGGGTTTGGGTTCGAAGCGCGCCAGGGCATACACGTAGGCCTCGACCTGGCTGGCACTGCCCAGGAACGTGCTTTGCGGACGGGTGAACATCGGCATGGCAGCCTGAGGCACTGCATCCAGCCCTTTGCGGCGAATCGCAGACAAGGCCAGCGCCGCGCCGCGGGTCACCGCGTTATGGCGACGCGCTTCTTCACGCAGTGGCAGCAGCAGTTCGCGCGCATGGCGCAAGGTCAGCTGGGCGCTGGTCTGCATTTCCAGAATGCGCGCGTGGGTACGCAGCAGCATATCGTCGTCGACCAAGTGACCGAGACGTTGTTGCTCGGTCAGCAGGCGCAGCAGGACGTTTTCGACCTTGCGCACGCCCTGCTCGAACGCACCGTCTGCGTTGACCAGTTGAATCATCGGCTCGACGTATTCGTCCCACGTCGCCAGCACTTCGGCATAACGCTGGCGCAACGGGATCTGCCGGTCACTGGTCTTGGCCCGGTCGGCTACGGCGACCAGCGCCTGCTCGTCGTTGGCGAGCTTCTTGAGTACGTCGCGCACGCGCATGTCCAGCAGGCGCAGCTGTCTGGCCAGGTCGTTGGCGTCGCGAACCTCGAACGCGTCCTGAATGTAGCCGGCCAGTCGCTCCAGGTGGCGCAGGTAGGCTTCGATTTCCAGGCACAGGCCCAGACGGTGCTCGCGGCGCAGGTACGACAGGAAGTCATGGATCTGTGCGTTGAGCTCGAAACGGTTCGGGCTTTTCGCGACGGGCACCAGAATGTCCAGACGGATCCACACGTCCAGCAGATTGGTGATGTCTTGCGGAGTGCTGTCCTGCTGCTGAGCGCCCAGTTGCAGGCGCAGCTCGCTCAGGCTCAACGTACCCTGGTCGAAATGTTCGCATAAGGGCTCAAGGAGCGCCCAGTGCTCGGCAAGGGCGCGCAGAACGCGCTTGGGTTCGATCATCGTTAGGCCGACTGTTGGCAAGTGAAAAGCGGCAATTGTACTGCATCAGCCGACTGATATTTCACCTGCGGGCGATATGCTGCAGCGCAAAAAGGCGAACAACGCTAGAATTGCGCGCTTAACTTATCCACAGGTGGCTGACCCTTGCTCAACGAGTCCCGTCGCCGCGCTTATTTGACCGCCATGCAGGTGGTCAACTGGCTGCCGCGCACAGAACTGCCATTCGCCGCGCCGTCGCGTCCGCAACTGCTTGTGCCGTTGCCGCCGCCGGTCGAGGTGCAACGTGTCGCGCCTGCTGCTTCGCCAGCGGAGCACACTGCGCCTGCCGAAACGTCGAACGTCGAGCCGATTGCCCGGCAGCCCGAGCGCCCGAGGGTCGAGGTGCCGCGCCCCTCACTGGCCAGCACGCGCACAGCCACCCCGGCCGCCGAAGAGGCCGAGCCGGCGCCGCCCAAGGCGCCGGTGGTACCGCCACCGCGCTTTGCCCTGCAATTGTTGCGCGCCGGACGCTGCCTGTTACTGGTCGAACTGACCACGGGGCAGCCGTTTCAGAGCCGTGATCCTTCCTACCTGCTGCTCAAGGACATGTTGCGCGCCGCCGGTCTGCCCGACAGTCCGCAGATCATTGGCGAGCCCGTGCGCTGGCCGTTGCTGGTCCGCGGCCAGATGGACCAGGGCCCGGAAGCTGCGCGTGATTTCGTGCAGGGCTTCGTCGGCGCGCGGCTCGAGGACGAGCCCTGCGCCTGCCTGTGGCTGATCGGTCTGCCGTCGATGAAGTACGCCGGTGAAGCCGATGCCGAGTCTTACCACCGTGAACTGCAGATTGAAGGTCTGGGCACGGCCTGGGCGCTGCCAGGTCTTGAATTACTGATGGACGAGCCTGAGCGCAAGGCGGATGTCTGGAAAGCCATGCGTCGGCTGATGACGCGCTGGAAATCGATCGATGAGTGATGCCGTAACCTTCCGCCGCATGACCGAAGCCGACATGGACGCGGTGCTGAAAATCGAATATGCCGCGTTCAGTCATCCCTGGACACGCGGCATCTTTCTCGACGGGCTCAAGTCCTACGAGATCTGGCTGATGTTCGAGGGCGCGCAGCAGGTCGGGCACGGCGTCATTCAGGTCATCATCGACGAAGCGCACCTGCTCAACATTACGGTCAAACCTGAAAACCAGGGTCGCGGTCTAGGCCTGTTACTGCTCGACCACCTGATGAAGCGCGCTTACCAGCTCAATGCACGGGAATGCTTTCTGGAGCTGCGTGACAGCAACCGCCCAGCCTATCGTCTGTATGAAAACTACGGTTTCAACGAGATAGGCCGGCGTCGTGACTACTACCCGGCATCCGACGGCGGCCGTGAAGATGCAGTAGTGATGGCCTGCACGCTGCTGGACTGAGTGTCCGGATCAGCGCTGGTTGCCGTCCAGCGGGTCGATGAGTGCCAATTCTTCCTCATCCAGCCCGTTGCCACCGCCAATGTCATCTTCATCGACTACGGTCAGGTCCAGGTCCGCCGGGTCGCCATCGCCCTGTTCGGACGGTGAACGGGCACCGTCTTCACGGATCAGGGTTTCCGGAGACAGATCATCGTCAGTCGGATGGTGATCATCAGTGGATGCCCCCGTCAGGCCTGCCTCACGCACGCGCTGATCGGGAATTTCATGTTGCAGCTCGCCTTCAGGGATAAGATCGCCGATACGGCCCGGTTCTTCCTCGTCGAAATCGAGTGTCTCCATGGAGCCCATGCGGTCTTCGTTATCGTCGATGGGTTCCGGTTCGGTAGCACCGAACGGACGGCGTGAATCATTCATGGGAAATCCTCATTTCAGGTGGTCGTAAAAAGTGGACCGGCCATGACTTTGAAGATTCCTTTTTGTTGACCGACGAGCCTTGGTGAATTTTGCCAGTAGTGGCAAACAGGCGTGACTTGAAGGATTCGACTCCAGTCCAAGGCTGGGCATCATTATCGAGGCGTCAAAGCATGAACGAGCTACAAGACCTGATTGATAACAATGCACGTTGGGCCGATGCGATAAAGCAGGAAGACCCTGAGTTCTTCGCCAAACTGGCCCGCCAGCAAACCCCTGAGTTCCTGTGGATCGGTTGCTCCGATGCACGCGTGCCGGCCAACGAGATCGTCGGCATGCTGCCGGGTGATCTGTTCGTTCACCGCAACGTGGCCAACGTCGTGCTGCACACCGACCTGAACTGCCTGTCAGTGATCCAGTACGCAGTGGATGTGTTGAAGGTCAAACACATTCTGGTCACAGGCCACTACGGTTGCGGTGGCGTGCGGGCGTCCATGCAGGACCGCCAGTTCGGCCTGATCGACGGCTGGTTGCGCACGATTCGTGACCTGTATTACGAAAACCGCGAGTTGCTGGCCAAGCTGCCGACCGAGGAAGAGCGCGTCGACCGCCTGTGTGAATTGAACGTGATCCAGCAAGTGGCCAATGTCGGTCACACCAGCATTGTGCAGAACGCCTGGCACCGTGGGCAGAGCCTGTCTGTGCATGGCTGCATCTACGGCATCAAGGATGGCCGCTGGAAAAGCCTCGACGTGACCATCAGCGGTTTCGAGCAACTGCCGCCGCAATACCGTCTGCGTCCGCAGGACTGACAGCCGCTCATCGCCAGCCAGCCTGTTGTTGCAGGCTGGCTGGCGAGTTTCGGCCCATCACAGCACGAAACGCTGCACCATCAGGTTCAGATCAGTCGCCAGCATCGACAGTGCGTTACTCGCGACAGTGGTCTGCTGCGCGCCCGATGCGGTCTGGCTGGACAGGTCGCGAATACTGCTCAGGTTGCGGTCCACTTCGGTTGCCACCTGGGCCTGCTGCTCGGCGGCACTGGCAATCAGCAGGTTGCGGTCGTTGATGGTGGCGGTTGAATGAATGATCACTTGCAAGGCTTCGCTGGTCGAGGCGGCCTGTTCCATTGTCAGGCTGGCCTGGGTCGCCGTGTGGCGCAGCGAGCTGGCGGTTTGCTGAGTGCTTTGCTGTACGCCGCTGATCAGCCCTTCGATTTCCGCGGTGGAGGCACTGGTGCGCTGCGCCAGTGAGCGGACCTCATCGGCCACCACGGCAAAGCCGCGCCCGGCTTCGCCTGCACGAGCCGCTTCGATAGCCGCGTTCAGCGCCAGTAAATTGGTCTGATTGGCAATTGCGCGAATCACATCGAGGATGCTGCTGATGCTCTGTGTACGCTCGGCCAGCCCTTGCGCCTGATGCGACGAGTCCAGCACGTTTTCGGTCAGTTCCTTGATCGACAGAATGGTTGCCGACAGCTTGTCCTGCCCTTGTGCTGCCGCCTGGGTCGACGCCTCCGATTCGGTCACGGTATTGCTGGCGTTGCCTGCCACCTCGATGGCCGCCTGACTCATCTGATTGACCGCGACAGCGGCCTGCTCGATTTCAGTGTTCTGCAGCTGCAGATTGAGCGCACTGGCTTCGGCAATGCTGCCCATCTCCTGAACCGACTGCGACAACTGCGTCGCCGCTGCGTAGATCTGGTCAATCGTGCTGTGCAGGTTGGTGCGCATGCGCCCGAGGGTGATCAGCAATTGCGCGGTTTCGTCCTTGCCGTCCGGTATCGGGTGCTCGCTCAGGTCGCCATCGGCAATGGTGCTGGCGATGTGTAGAGCCTGCCGCACCGGATGGATGATGCTGACGCTCAGGCGCCAGGCCAGCAACAGGGTCAGCGCCAGAACCAGGCCGATGGCGCTCAGCGCGATGATCCGCGTTTGCTCGTAGCTGGCGCTTGCGGCCTCTACAGCGGTGGCCGCACTCTGTTTGTTCAGTTCCCGCAACAGTTGCACCTGCATGTCCATCAGGTCGCCTTGCAGCGAGAGCATGGTGTTGGCCAGCATCCTGGCCTCGTCCAGCTTGTTCTGCTCGATCAGCGCGATCTGATCCTGCAAGCCGGGCATGAAAGCCTTGTAGGCATCCTGCAACGCAACAATCGAGTCATGCTCAGTGCCCGACTGAACGCGCGCGAGGTATTCCGAGAAGCCTTTCTCGACCTCGTTCCTGAGTTGTTCGACATTGATCTTGCTGTTGATGACGGCACCCGGATCGTCGGCGTTGGCGATCAGACGGGTGGTTTCGCTGCGCAGTTTGACCAGGCCGATGGCGATGGCATCGGCGGTGGCGATACTGGGCAGGGCGCCGCTCTCGACCGCCTCGCCCTGGGTACGAATAGCCTGCATCTGCAACAGGCAGAACGCGCCCAGCGCGACCATCAGCAGAGAGGTGACGGCGAAGCAGATCACCAGGCGCAGCGTGATTTTGAAGCGGCGCAAGAGTGTTGTCGTTGTGGCTTGCCGACGTAGGAAACGAGGCATCAATCTTTTCACGGCACACAACCCCTATAAACACACGGACCTTCTCGGAGAGCCGTTTATAGGGCAATTGTGTGATGTCTTTATGACATCTAATGAATGATGGGTGGGCAGCCGACGATTCATGGCTGAGGGGGAGCAACTTCCTCCATCAGTTCATCCAGAAAGCGCTTGACCCGGTGGTGCCGGACTTTCGCCAGCTGTGCGCCGGTATCGGTCTGAAAACCGTCGACCAGGTGCAGCAGCTTGGTGTGGAAGTGGTCGACAGCGAAATTTATGTCGTCGTAGGGGCGCTGGCTGGCATACGGATCATTCGGGTCGTACAGCGCTCTGCCGAGCCGCCCTGATACGTAGAAGGTGCGGGCTACACCGATCATGCCCAGCGAGTCGAGACGGTCGGCGTCCTGCAGTATTCTAGCCTCGAGGGTCAAGGGCGTGATCGCCGCCGAGAAGCTGTGCGCTTCGATGGCGTGGGCGACTGAGGCGATGCTCTGCTCGTCCCAACCCATTTCGGTCAACAACTCGCTGGCCCGCGTCGCCGCCAGTCGCGATGCGCTGGCGCGAAACGGCGAGTCTTTCTCGACCGAAACACAGTCATGCAGCAGCGTTGCCGCAATCAGGATGCGGGCATCGCCGCCTTCACAGTCACGAATGGCGCAGACGTTCTTCCAGACACGCAGCAAGTGCGAGACATCGTGCGAGTCGTCGATTCTCTCTGCGTGGGTGTGGGGTATCAGCAGGTTGGCCAGATCCTCAAAGGGGGTGAAGCTGGCGGCGGTCATGCGGTGGTCCTCGGGCGTCTGGTCAGGCCTCAGCATTACAGACAATGCCGCCTGATAAAACCCTGTCACTGATCAAGAATATGGCTGATCTGGCCGGCAAGCAGCCCCGCACCCCGTGCGTTGAGGTGGTTGAAGTCCTTGTAGTACGAATGCAGGTCGCCGATCAGGCATTGTCTGTCCTTGCAGAAGGCGTCATCCAGCGTGATCAGGCTGATGTGTTGCGATTGGCTGGCACGCAGGAACAGCTGGCGGGTGAAACGCTGCAACAGGTCGTGTTTTTCCACCGGCACCGACAGTTCGCTGACCCGCTGCAAGGCCTGCGCATCGTCTTCCGAAGCGTCCCGCGCCAAGCGGTAATAGAGACTTTCAGGGTTGATCATTTGCTGCGGCACCTGCGCGACGATGAACACCTCGGCGCCGATACTGCGGTAGGCCTCGATCGTGTGTTCGAGGGCCTGGCTGAATACCTTGCGCGAGGTTTCGCGGCTTTTCTGCGGATCGGCGCGTGAGGTCAGGAAATATTTGCTCATCGTCCTTTCGCTGTAATCGTCACCGGTATAGAGCGTCCAGCGCGCCACCAGCACGACCTTTTTGATCCGCTGCCGCTTCACGTAGTCGAATTCCCGAGCGGCCAGCGCTTCGCAGACCCCGGCAGCGTAGTTGCCGTTGGCCACGTCCACGCCGAGCAAGGGCAGGCAGCCGCCCAGGCCGATATGCGCGAGGGTTCTGCCCTGATCCCGGGCGGCAGCGTCGAACGTCGATAACAGCGCTTCGGCATGGCTGTCGCCGAACAGCGCCATGTCCGGTACTGCCTCCTTGTCAGCAAGGCCGAACAGGCAAAAATCGACGTTGCCGCTCTTGCCGTCCAGGGGCTGGTCGCATTTGTCGCGTATCAACGGGTCGGCGAATGCCTGATGCAGCTCCGGGTCGACAGCGAAGCGCTGGGGAAAGCCGTTATTCACATAGCCGACCAGCCCCAGCGCGACAAACAGCGTTGAGGCAGCCCCTGCTGTGGTGAAAATCTGACGACGATTGAAGGTGCCGGCCTTGCGAAAAGGCTGCTCGACGAAACGCCAGCTCAGCCAGGCCAGCGCCAAAGACACAAGGGTAAGCGCCAGCATGAGTGGCAGGCCTGGCTCATTCAGGTTGTACTGGCGGGCAAAGGCAAAGACCGGCTGATGCCACAGGTAGGCGCTGTAACTGAGCATGCCGATCGCGACGGGCGCACGTGAGCTCAGGGCGCTCCCCACCCAGGTCTTGCCATGGGCGAAGACGATGATCAACACCGCACCCAGCACGGGCACCAGCGCGTTGAGGCCGGGGAAGGGCGTGCTGCTGTCGAAACCGACCACGGCATAACCGATCAGCGAAATCCCCAGTAAAGTCGCCGCCTGATCGACAACGCTCGCGCGCCCGATGCTGCGCGGTCGCCAGGCAAAGTAGAAGGCGATGAACGAGCCCGCCAGCAATTCCCAGGCACGTGCCGGCAGCAGATAAAACGCGTTGCTGGTGTCTTGATGGGCGCCCAGTTGCGCCAGCGCCAGGCTGGCCAGGGCGACGAACATCAGCAGCACGATCAGCCGCTTGCGGCCCAGGCCCCAGGCCAGCATCAAGAGCAGTGGGAAGAACAGGTAGTACTGTTCCTCCACCGCGAGCGTCCAGGTATGCAGCAGAGGTTTGAGTTCTGCCGTGGCGTCGAAATAGCCGCTTTCCAGCCAGAACAGCACGTTGGATGAAAAGGTCGGCACCGCCACCAGACTCTTGGCGAAGTATTTCAGGTCAGACGGATCGAGCGTCAACCACGCGACAGGCAAGCAGATCAGCATCATCACGAACAGCGCCGGCAGGATGCGCCGCGCGCGTCGTTCGTAAAAGTTGATCAGCGAGAACCGGCCTCTGATCTTCTCCGCGATGATGATCGAAGTGATCAGATAGCCGGAGATCACGAAAAAGATATCGACGCCCACGAATCCGCCGCTGAACAGCGGCAAGCCCGCGTGGAACAGAATGACCGGAATGACCGCGAGCGCGCGCAGACCATCGATCTCGGGTCGATAGCCGAGTGCCGGGTTGTGAGGGATGCCCATGTGATGTGCTCATGCAGTAAGTGGCAAGAGACGGTAAATGCACGCTGCAATAGCTACCGCCAACGCGAGGCGCAGGGGTCGTGTAGGGAGAAGACGAAGGGAGGTTGCCGGACAGAGAGTGCTGTATTTTTTAGTTCAGGTCTTCGCTTCTGTCCAATGACTGAAGCAGGTTTATGACGACAGATCAGTCTCTTCCCACCTGAAACGGGAAAAGCCCTTTATAATGCATGGTTTTACCCCTCCTCGATGCGAGAACCATTGTGAGCTTACCGTCCTGCCCGAAATGCAATTCCGAATACACCTACGAAGACGGCAGCCTGCTGATCTGCCCGGAATGCGCCCATGAATGGTCTGCCGACGCCGCTGGCGCCGATGCGTCCGACGACGTGAAAGTCATCAAGGACTCAACGGGCAACGTGCTGCAGGACGGCGACACCATCACGGTGATCAAGGACTTGAAAGTCAAAGGCTCCTCGCTGGTGGTCAAGGTCGGCACCAAGGTCAAGAACATCCGCCTGGTCGATGGCGACCATGACATCGATTGCAAGATCGATGGCATCGGCGCGATGAAGCTGAAGTCGGAGTTCGTCCGCAAGGTTTGATTCTGCCGGGCAATGGCTTTAGCCTGAACGCCTCGCCGGTCCTTCGACTGGCGGGGCGTTCATGTTTCCGGGCGCGCCAGGGCTGTTTTTCCTGAACAGGTGAATACCGTGCCGAACACCCCCGCCCCGTATCTGAAACCCGATGAATGTGTCGTGCTGTTCGATGGGGTCTGCAAGCTGTGCAATGGCGTGGTGAAGTTTCTGATTCGCCATGATCCGCATCGGCGTCTGCGCTTGGCCGCCGTGCAGTCGGAACAAGGTCAGGCATTGCTGAAGTGGGCCGGGCTGCCGCTCGACGATTTTCATACCATCGCGGTTATCGTCAACAATCGGGTGTTCGTGCGCTCGGATGCCTTTCTGCACATCATGGGCCTTTTGCCTGCGCCGTGGCCGCTGCTCAAAGTGCTGGGGATTTTCCCGCGCTTTCTACGCGACTGGGCCTACAACCGTATCGCGCTCAACCGATATTGCCTGTTCGGGCGCTATGATCACTGCCTGTTGCCATCACCCGAGCACCGGCAGCGCTTCCTTGACGGCTGACGACCGGCGGTCATTTGTAAAGTCTGTCAGGTACGCACGGGTTGTGATCCACTCTTGTGGTCCGTAGAATTCGTGTCATCTTGCTTCACTCCCCATATCCACAATAATCCACTTTGCACACTGCGCCCGATTCAGAAGGTCGAGCGGAGCGTTTTTGCGTTGGTTTTTCAGTGGGGCGAGCCGCGGTTTTGCATACAGGTGTCAGGCGTGCGTGTGCACGCGTGGCGGTCGGCCTTCGGGTCGGAACATTTTCAGGGCGTTGTGATTCTTGATAACTTCACCTCCAAACGAGCAGGCAGGTAGCTGGCTTGGCGTATTCGCGCTGGCCTTGGCGGCCTTCATTTTCAATACCACCGAGTTCGTGCCGATCGGTCTGCTGAGTAACATCGGCCAGAGCTTCGAAATGACCCCGGCCCAGGTCGGGCTGATGCTCACGATCTATGCCTGGGTCGTGTCGCTGATGTCGTTGCCGATGATGCTGGCGACGCGCAACATCGAGCGCCGCAAGCTGCTGATGTTCGTGTTCGGGCTGTTTGTGGTCAGCCACGTCCTTTCCGCGATCGCCCCCAGCTTTGCGATCCTGCTGGTGAGCCGGGTCGGTATCGCGTTTGCACATGCGGTGTTCTGGTCGGTCACGGCGTCGCTGGCCGTGCGTATCGCACCGCCCGGCAAGCAGGTTCAGGCGCTGGGCCTGCTGGCGACCGGTACGTCGCTGGCGATGGTGCTGGGTATTCCGCTGGGCCGCGTGCTGGGTGAAGCACTGGGCTGGCGGACCACCTTTCTGGGCATCGCCGGCATCGCTGCGCTGGTAGTCTTCCTGCTGGTTCGCGCGCTGCCTTTGCTGCCCAGCCAGAACTCCGGCTCATTGCGCAGCCTGCCGATCCTGTTCAAGCGCCCGCGGCTGATGGCGATCTACCTGCTGACCGCCATCGTGGTCACCGCGCATTTCACCGCCTACAGCTATATCGAGCCGTTCACCCAGACCGTGTCCCGGCTCAGCGGCGAAATGACCACGATCCTGCTGCTGGTCTTTGGCGGTGCCGGGATCATGGGTTCGATCATCTTCAGCCTGTTCAGCGACCGCTTCCCCAACGGGCTGTTGATCACCGCCATTGGCACGCTGACCCTGTGCCTGCTGATGCTGTTGCCGCTCTCAGGGGATGCCGTGACGCTTGGCACGCTGACCATTATCTGGGGCATGGCGATCATGTGCTTCGGCCTGACCTTACAGGCGCGCGTGCTGTCGCTGGCACCCGATGCGACCGATGTGGCGATGGCGCTGTTCTCGGGCATCTTCAATATCGGTATCGGCGGCGGCGCGCTGCTCGGCAGCGTGGTCAGCAGCCATCTCGGGGTTGCCAATGTCGGCATCGTCGGCGGCCTGCTGGCCCTCGGCGGGCTGGGGTTGTGCTGCTATACAACGCATCACTTCGGCAAGGTGCGGCCTGCTGCCGAGATGCAGGCCGAGAGCAAATAGGGCACGCATAAAAAAGCTCGCTGACGCGCAATGCGTTCAGCGAGCTTTTTGGTCTGGCTTGCAGGTCAGGCTTTAAGCCGACCCAGCCACTCCAGCGACGTTCTCCAGATACAAATACCCAGGAAATACGCCGACATCGCCAGCCACAGCCCCATAACCACCGGGCCGTTGTGCGGGTGGTTGATGATCAGCAGTGCGCTGGACAGCAACCATACGGTGGTCACCGCGATATTGAGCGGCATGAAGCGGCGCACGCGGAACGGGTGCAGGAACTTCATGCGGGTCATGGTCAGCAGCGCCAGGGCGATGATAGTGATGAACGTCAGCCATGGGGCCGGTGACAGAATGTAGAGGCACAGTGCAACGACGTTCCAGGCGGCGGGGAAGCCCTGAAAGTAGTTGTCCTTGCTTTTCATGTCGACGTTGCAGAAACAGAACAGCGACGAAACCAGAATGACCGAAACACTCAGCAGCAGCGTGTAATCCGGCACCGGTATATAGCGGTAGATGAACAGTGCCGGGATGAACACGTAGGTCAGGTAGTCGATGACCAGATCCAGTACCGAGCCGTCGAAGTGCGGCAGTACCGACGTGGTGTTGACCTTGCGAGCCAGTGAGCCATCGACTCCATCCACGATCAGGGCCGCGCCCAGCCACAACAGGCAGGCTTTGGGTTCGTTGTTGAACAAGGCAATGGTCGCCAGGAACGCAAGGACTACGCCGGTGGCGGTGAAGCCATGTGCCCCCCATGCGTTGAGTCTGGCTATGCGTTGATTGGTTATCACGGGGGCGCTCTCCAGGAAGTAATGCTTGCCAGGGTGTGCCGCAAACCTGACCGGTAGCAACTATCGACCCGGCAATTGCCGATAAGTTTAGCGGTGACTATCCCTTGTTTCCCGGTTGTTTTCCAGAAAGCCACGCTCTTCGTCTGATCGCGGGTCTCTGTATTCTTCCGGTTCGACGAAACAGGTAGGCGCGTCACCGTTGGCATTGAGTTGGTTGATCAGGGTCGGTTGGCCCTGTTCATTGAACAGTACCTGCCCGACACCTGCCGAGTTCCATAAGCGTTCACCGGCCTTGCTGTGCTCGGGCGTGCGCGGAACAACCTTCATCAGGCGGCGCTTGGTGAACCAGTTAAGAGGTGAGCGGGGAGAGTATAACCAGCGATTCAGCCGATCAAAAGTGTCGAGTAGACGACGGGGGAATTCATTCTTGATGCCACTGCTGGTGATCTGCCAGATGTGAGGCCCGCCGCTGCGCTGGCGAATCAGGATTTCGTAGACGAACGAGTAATGCACATCGCCCGACAGGATCACGTAATTGCCCGGGGTTCTGGAGTGGCGAAAGATGTTCAGAATCACGTTGGCAGCACCACGGTGCGCCATCCAGTTCTCCGCATCGACCAGCAACGGATAGCCGCACCAACTGAAGATACGTTGTATCGCCTCGATCAATTTGACGCCGAACACGGGGGCAGGCGAGACGATAATCGCTGATTTATGGTCGATCAGCTCCTGTTGCAGTTCACTGAGCGCTTCCCAGTCCAGCAGGCCGGACGGGTGATTGAAGTTCGACTCGCTGCGCCAGCGCCGGGTTCGGGTATCCAGTACCACCAGTGCCGGGTGGGTCGGCAGCACGTAATGCCATTGCTGAAACTTCAACAACTGATCAATCAACTGGTCCTGGGCCTGGCTGTCCAGCCAGTTGTCGTTCGACACGGCCTCGGTGCTCAGTGCATGAGCCTGTTTGACCAGTCCGTTTAGCGCATCCGGGTTATTGCCCCAGCCCTGGCACAGCAGATAGGCGAGCAGGGCGTTACCGATGATGCGCTTGGAGAAGGGATGGCCGTACGCGGTTTGCTCCCAGTTCGCCGACAGGTTCCAGTCATCGGTGATGTCGTGGTCATCGAAAATCATCATGCACGGCAGATGCGCCATCGCCCGTGCTACGCCGCCCAGGCCCTCGGCAAACGCCTCGACCAGATGCTGCTCCCTGGCGTAGCGCTCGACTTCCCCGTCTTCCAGTTGCGGCCTGCCGGGTTCGATCAGGGTCCAGGGCGTGGGTGACCAGACCAGCAGGTACATCGCCATGACTTCCGCCAGGGTGACCAGATGGTTATCCGCTGTGCTGCTGGTGAATACCGGTTTGCTGGTGCCGCCGAAGAAGCGCTCGCGCAGTGTGTCGTTGCTTTTCAGGGCCGGCAGCAGGTCGGCACGCTGGTAATAGCTGGCCGGATGCGCATAGAGACGAGGGCTGTCATCGACGATGGCACCGTCGAGTCGCTCGTCGAACAACCCCAGCCGTTCGATCAAGACATGGATGGCGCGCAGCATTGGCCCGGCGACATCGTCGGCGTAAATCTGATCGCCGCTCATCATCAACAGCGCAGGGCGTTGCAGCGGCTCCTTGATGTCGGCCAGCAGGCGGTCCACGCAAAGCAGACCTTCGGCCGCGCTGTGGTGCGGCTTGCGGCACGAGCCATGCAGCAGGTGATCAATGCTGCTGCGCACCACGAAGTTCGGGTAGCGGTGGCCCTCGTACAGCAAGTGCGGCGCCCACTCGGCAATACCGCCTTCGTCCTCCACAAGCAGGTCGTAATCGATCCAGGTGTCGCACGGCAGTTCGGCTTCCAGTTGCAGGTCGATCAGGTGAATGAACGCATGGCGCCCAATTGCGATGACCTGACATTGCCGGTCGTCGAGTACGTAATCGTTGAAGCCCGCAGTGGAGTCATCAGTAGCGGCATGACGCAGGCGCACGGTCAGGCGCAATGGACGAGACCCCACCAGCCACAACACCAGGCGGCTGGCTTCCTGACGGCGCAACAGCGGGCCGGCAAGGATGGACGGCAGCGAAGTGAGTTGATCAAAGGAAGAAGCTGACATCCTGACTCATGGCTCTGTGGGATATAGGCGGGGATGGTAACGCAACAGGCCTGGAAAGTTCTTGTTACACCACGCGAACGCGTGTTTCCGGACATTGCAGACCATGCAAAACGGTGCGCTCAGCCTCATTCATATGAAGACTTTGTTAACCGCCTGCAGAGTGCTCTGAAAATGCCGATATACACCTATGCAGAGGGCATCAGAATTCCATAAAGTTTTATGGCGTTATGCCATATTTGCTCATGAGGGTTCCCGCTATGAAATGGTTTTACAACGCAAGGTTATCCGCCAAGTTGTTTATGGCTTTTGCTCTGTGCGCGCTTTTCACCCTCGGGGTGGGCGTAATAGGCAGTCGCGGCATCAGTGCCCTGTCCGGCAGCCTTGATAACGTATTTACCAACAGCCTGCTGTCGGTTACAAAAACCGGCGAGGTCAAGGCCTCGGTCATTGCTCAGAACCGTGATCTCTATCGTTTACTGGCCGCCATGGCAGGCAATGCGCCGCAAAGCGCCAAGGACGATATTCTCGCGAGCATGACCGTTAACAGGACTCAGGCTGAAAAAAGCTACGCGACCTACCGGGCTACGCCGCTTGAAGATGACGAGCGCGCTGCCGGTGATCAGATGGACAGAGACTGGCCTGGCTATCAGGCACTCATCGAGCAGGCCAAAGGCACTGCCCTGTCCGGGGATATTGCGGGCGCGAGAGCGATCATCGACGGTGATGTTCGCAGCGGTTACCTGAAGGTCATGGATCAGCTGACCACCATCGTCAATTCCAATAATCGTCAGGCAGGGGAGGCCGCTGTAGCTTCCGACCAGACACAGGACGCTGCGCAACGAAATCTGTACATCGGCATAGGTTTGTCATTCTTTGCCGCGTTTGTGATGGGCCTGTTCATAAGTCGTGCCATCAGCACGCCAATCAACACTGCGGTGACCAATGCCCGGCGAATTGCCAGCGGTGACCTGACGCTGCCGATTGCCAGTCAATATCACGATGAAGCAGGCATGATGCTGGTTGCCCTGAGCGATATGCAGGACAACCTGAAAAGCACGATCGGGCAAATATCCAGCGCTGCCGACCAGTTGGCCTCGGCTGCTGAAGAGCTGAATGCCGTGACTGAAGAAAGCAGTCGCGGTCTGATACGTCAGAACGATGAGATTCAGCAGGCCGCTACGGCGGTGAACGAGATGACCGCTGCGGTCGAAGAGGTCGCGCGTAACGCCATGTCGACGTCGGAAGCGTCCCGACAGACCAGCACCGACGCGGCTGCCGGTCGTGATCAGGCCCGTGATGCGGTGAATGCGATCAATACCGTCAGTGCCGAGATCAGCAGTTCGACCACCATGGTCGAAGAACTCGCCGGGCGCGTCCGTGAGATCGGGCAAGTACTAGACGTGATCCGTGGGATCGCCGAGCAGACCAACCTGCTGGCCCTTAACGCTGCCATCGAGGCCGCACGTGCAGGCGAGCAGGGGCGCGGTTTTGCTGTAGTGGCGGACGAAGTGCGGGCGCTGGCCGCTCGAACCCAGGCGTCCACCGGCGAAATCGAAACCATGATCGGCAGTGTCCAGGCCAGTGCCGATCAGGCCGTGCGGGCCATGGGCAACAGTCGCACCCTGGCCAGCAACACACAAACCCTGGCTCAGGCCACAGGGCAGTCGCTGGAGCGCATTGCGCAGAGCGTCGCCGAGATCAACGACCGCAACATGTTGATTGCGACAGCCTCCGAAGAGCAGTCCCACGTTGCGCGCGAGGTGGATCGCAACCTGGTCAACATTCAGGACCTCTCCGCCCAGACCGCCGCAGGTGCGCACCAGACCAGTGCTTCAAGCCAGGAGCTGTCGCGTCTGGCCATTTCCTTCAACAATCTGGTGGGCAAGTTCAAGGTCTGACGCAAGTCTCAGGCCGTTGTGTTCGGCAGGCGCTTCTGGAAAAAGAAGCGCTTGTTGCCGGGCGGATAGTCGTCAATCTGGCCGAACTCGGTGTAACCGTGGCGGCGATAGAAATCGGGGGCCTGGAAGTCGAAGGTATCCAGCCAGATTCCCGTGCAGCCCTTTTCAACCGCCAGATCCTCGGCCATCTGCATCAGACGCGAGCCCATGCCTTGCCCACGGGCCTGTTCCGGCACGACCAGCAGTTCGATGAACAGCCACTCATAAAGAATGCGAGCGTGCAGGCCGCCGAGGATTTCCCGGGTTTGATCATCGCGAATGAACATCGCCACTTTCTCGGACTTGCCGTCGCCCGCCTGCTCGGCGTTGAAACGTTTCAGTGGTTCCAGAATCGCCAGACGATCCTCTTCCGTAGGGTTGGTGCTGACGTCAATGTGAATGCTCATGCGATGGCTCCCAGCCTGGGTGTGCGCCGAGATTAAAGTGGCAGGGGCGCGGCGTAAAGCAGGATCCTGCGGTGTTTCATTTCACGCAAAGCACACGCAATTACGTCCGGCGCGCTTGGCCGCGTAGAGAGCATTGTCAGCCGCACCAATCAGGTTCTCGGCACTGGTCAGAGGCGCTGTCGCACAGGCCACGCCGAGGCTGATGGTGACCAGCGCGTTTTCGCCCAGCACCGGATGCGGCAACTTGAGCTCGGCAACCGCGCTCTGCAGGGCCCCGGCCACTTCTCGGGCCTGCACGGCATCGCCGATCATCAGCACCAGCACCTCTTCGCCGCCGAACCGGAACGCCACAGCACCATGGTCATGCGCGCTTTGCTGGACTTTCTGACAGAGCAATCTGAGGCAGGTATCCCCTTGCGGATGCCCGTAGTTGTCGTTGTAGGATTTGAAGTGGTCGATATCCAGCAGGATGATGGCCACGTTCGCCGGCGTATTGCGAGCGTGCTCCCAGACGGAGGTCATCACTTCGTCCTGGTAGTGTCGATTGAACAGCCGGGTCAGCCCGTCGGTACGCGCGAACTCCATCAATTGCACTTGAAGCAGGCGTCCGCGAAGCGCAAACAGGTAGCTCATACGGCCTGCCCGCTCCAGAAAGTAGGAGGCCATCAGCAGCAGTGCCACTGTCGAGACGAACAAAACGGCGTTGGCCTGCCAGATCACGAAGTCGGCAAAGTCGGCGATGTAAGTGGTCACCAGCTGGATGATCAGCATGCACGACATGGCGACAGCGGCATGGCGCAACGGCAATTGCTGGATCATGGTGCAGTAGACCATGATCAACAGCATGCCGAGTTGATAAAAGATTTGATAAGGGCTGTCGCTGTGAATCATGACCAACAGCGGCATGAGCGAGCACGCTACCGTGGCGAATGCAGCGATCGTTTCCATCGCCCAGCGCGTGGAAACCCGTTGAGCCAGCATCAACAGCACGATAAACATCGGCGTCATCAGGCACAGACGGCCCACGGCTACATAGAAAAATACATCCCGCAGTATCAACCAGTCGCTGATCAGGAACAGGTTGTAGATCAGACTGCCGCCAATCCCTACCGCCGTCAGGAACTCGCGCCGCGGTAGCCGGGTT
This sequence comes from Pseudomonas sp. SZ57, assembly GCF_009495975.1. NCBI lineage: Bacteria > Pseudomonadati > Pseudomonadota > Gammaproteobacteria > Pseudomonadales > Pseudomonadaceae > Pseudomonas > Pseudomonas sp. SZ57. The sequence goes on from NZ_WIBD01000003.1 coordinate 22,503, forward strand.
TCGTCCTGATAGCGTTGCTCAAGAACACGGCTGAAGCGTAACGAGCCAACACCTGAAGCGATCGTCTGCTCGACCTCGGCAAGGAGTTGCGCATCTTCAAGATTGGGACGTTCAAGGGCAGAAACGAGCATGTGACACCGGTACATTAACATCGAGAGACGTAGGACATCATGAGTGATGTCTTAGTGCTATCAATGTATCGTGCCGCCAGTCCAAAGTCGACCGATGGTGGCTAACGGCGTGGCCTGGGTGACAAATGGCCGCGTGCTGTCATCACTGAAAACATCTCGCAGCAATGCGCGAGATGGCCTTTAGACGGGCGTTTTTTCTGTCGCAAACGCCCTGTAATTCAATCTGCCACCATCAGACGAAATGTCTTAAACCCGTCTACGCTTGTGTCGATATATACGTACAACCTCACTATGGGTGCCGTCATGTTCAACGCTCGCTTGAAAAAGGAATTACAGGCACAAAAGGCCGAGTTATCCATGTACCGGCAGATGCAGAAAGGGATGGATGCGCAAATGGTCTGTCTGACTCTGGACGCCAGCTACCACATCGTCCACGCCAATGAAAACTTTCTCAGCGCGCTTGGCTACTCGCTCGAGCAAGTGCTGGGCAAGGATCTCGACCACTTGGTGCCTACTTACGTCAAACAGCTGGATTGCTATCGCAGTCTCAAAGTGGCGGTGCAAAAGGGCGAGTCGGTCATCGACAGGTACCGTTTTCTGCATGCCGATGGCCGGCTGGTGTGGATTCGCGCCCTCTGGCAGCCGGTGCTGGATGAGCAGGGCAGGCTGATGACGTTGCAATGCTACGGATCGGACATCACCCAGATTGTCGAAACGGCTGCCGAGAACTCTGCGTTTATTCAGGCATTGTTGCGCTCGACCGCCGTGATCGAGTTCGATCTCAGCGGCCAGGTATTGACCGCCAACGATCAGTTCCTGCGTGGCATGGGTTATAACCTGGCGCAGATCAAGGGTAAGCATCACAGCATGTTCTGTGATTCGGCAGAAACCTCTCAGGCGTCTTACCGGGAATTCTGGGCGATGCTCAATCGTGGCGAGTTCGTAGCCGGACGCTTCAAGCGTATCGACAGCAGCGGGCGTGAGGTCTGGCTGGAAGCAACCTACAACCCGGTCCACGATGCTCAGGGCAAACTCTACAAGGTGGTCAAGTTCGCCACGATGGTGACCGACCAGGTGGCCCGCGAAGAAGAAGTCAGTCAGGCCGCCAGCGTGGCGTTTGAAATCTCCCAGCAGACCGACGTCAGCGCTCAGCGCGGCGCGGATGTGGTGCAGAACACTGTAAAGACCATGCGCAAGATCTCCGAAGAGATGCAGTCGGCCTCCTCGGGCATCGAAGCGCTGGGCAAACAGTCATTGCTGATCAATTCCATCGTGCAAACCATTGGTGGCATTGCCCAGCAAACCAACCTGCTGGCACTCAACGCCGCCATCGAAGCTGCGCGTGCCGGTGAGCAGGGCAGGGGTTTTGCCGTAGTGGCTGACGAAGTCCGCCAACTGGCAGGCCGCACCAGCGCCGCAACCGAAGAAATCGTCAGCGTCGTGCAGCAAAATCAGTCGCTGGCCGATGAGGCGGTACGCGGCATGGCCAACAGCCGCACCCAGGCGGAGCAGGGCCTGGTGCTGGCCAACGAGGCCGGCGCCGTGATCGTCGAGATTCAGGAGGGGGCCAAACAGGTGGTGGGCGCCGTGGGGCGGTTTGCCAATCAGTTGAAGTAGTTGGGAAATGGCCGGTCCTTGCAGTCTGGCCATTCCCCGCTCCTATCCTGTGCCCTATATCAAGCGGGAACTACTTGCCGGACAAACGGGATTTTCTGCAGGAGGTAAACCATCGCTCCGCTCGCTGTAAGAATCGCAATCGAGGTAAGGGGAATCGCAAGCCACGGTGTGGTGAAGTTATAGCTGATGCCATTGATGTCGAACCAGAACATGACCAGGACGTGGACCAGGTACACGCCGAAATTCAACTTGCCTGCCCAGATCAGAAAAGAACGAATTCTCCCGCTTTTCAGAAACACCCGATTGAACAAGGCACGTAACAGGATGAACGAACTCAATGCTGCCAAGACGACAAAAGGCGACGAGTACACATAAAACGTTTCATCCGCATGGCCTACGGAAATCGAGTATTGCCACGTAAGCAGGGCGGTTGCCGAGACACAAACAGCCCAGGTTACAGCAGCCAGCGACACGAGTGCGTCCGAGCTTTTCACTCGGTGATAAATCAGCCCTCCCGCGACGATGTACCCTGCGTACAGAGGCAGAAAGCCCCAATCCACACCCAGATAGCCTTTCTGGTTAAGAACGTAAAACAAGGGCACGATGCTGCTACCGATGAACCATCCTGCCATGGCCAGTACTGTCGAGCTGGTATTTTCAATTTTGAAAAAACCAATAAGGACCGGCAGAAACAGATAGGCCCCGATCAGTGTGTAGAGATACCAGAAGTGCGCTACCACAGGGCCTCTGAGGATCCTTAACACCCAGTCATCGAAGGGCGTGCCCGTGTACTGAAACCAGGCCAGGTAGACGATCGACCATACGAAGAGTGGCAGGGTGACTCGCCAGATTCTTTTCAGGCTGGTTCTCGCGCTGGTTTCCTTGGTCAGCAGCAGGGCGCCACTGACCATGAAGAACAACGGAACAGCGGCTCTCGAAATGCTTTCATAGAAGTTCACGGCCCACCAGTTGAGGCCCATGGACAAGAATCCCTTGGCAGAGACATGAATCAATATCACCATGAAAATGGCCGTGAAACGAACACCGTCCAGTGATAGATCGCGCTCTCTCTGCACATCCGTTGTGACTGAAATCATGCAACCGCTCCCTGGGCCGAGCAGACTCTCGACGCACGCTATTATGAGGGTTAGTCCCGTTGTTTTTTTCCGGGGAGAACAGTAATACATTGTCGATACAATAGCCCGCTATTATCACCGTGGCAGTGCGTTAGATAAAAATAAGGTGCTGTTGCACGACAAGGTTCGAGGTGTCAGTTATCGGTATGTTTTTATAAGTGTACCGTCAGTTACTGTTTTGGCCGTGCCGGTGGGCGCCATCTTGAACCCGAGGTGAGTCAATAACTGCAGTGACCTGACTCATGTGATCGTCTCTTAAGAGCATGTGACGACTCATTTGGTCAGGACGCGACGGGAAAAGAGTGTTCGCTCTTTAACGTGGAAGCCTGCGCAAGCCAAGTGAGTAGCAGCAGTTCATCTCAGCTAACCGCAACAGCCCCCGCCTTGCCAGCCTCCACCACAAAACCCTTGAGCGTCGACACGCTGGCAGCAGGATCCAGCACATCCGACACCACTTGAAAGCGGGTCTGCATCTGTTGCTCGCTCAGGTCGACTGCCACATAGCCGCGTTGACGGCTGTCGAAGAACTTCACATGTGGGTTGAGGCCGAGAATGCTGTTGAAGGCGTCGAACGGTGGTCCGCTGGAGGTTACCGAAGTGCCGACGAATTCGGTGGCGACGATGGCTGAGTCCGGATTGCCGGCGTCGGCGTGCAGGTCGGTGGTCCAGAACGAATGGATATCGCCACCCCAGAACACCGGGTTGCGGGTCTGGTGGCGTTGCAGGGAGGCCAGCACGCGCTCGCGGGTGGTCATGTAGCCGTCCCAGCCGTCGGTCCAGTGGCCCTGCGCCTGGGTCTTGAGATCTCGCTGTTCCAGTGGCGCGACCAGCAAATCCTGGGCAATGACATTCCACTGGCCGGGAGATTCGGCGAAGCTGCGGTCCAGCCAGGTTTCCTGTTTCCAGCCGAGCATGGTGCGTTTCGGGTCACGCAGATCCGGGCAGTCGCTGGGCGCGACATGACCTCGACGGCTGCCGTTGGCCTGGATGCAGGGTTGCTCGGAGCGGTACTGTCGACCGTCCAGCACGTGAAAACGTGCCAGACGCCCATAGTCCAGGTTACGGTAGATACGCATTTCCTGTCCTTTGGGCAGACTGCTGGCGCGCAACGGCATGTGTTCGTAAAACGCCTGATAGGCGGCGGCCCTGCGGCGCAGAAAGCTGTCCACCGGCACGTTGGGGTCCTGTGACCACTGGGCGGCGTAGTCATTTTGCACTTCGTGGTCGTCCCAGGTGGCGACGCTCGGCGCACAGGCATGCAGCGCTTGCAGGTCGGGGTCGGTCTTGTACTGCGCGTATCGGTTGCGATAGCCCGCCAGGTCCATAGGGTCAGGTGTAGCGTGGTGACGCGGGAACCGAGTGTTTTCCGGGGACACGTTCATTTCATAGATGTAGTCGCCAAGAAAAAACACCAGGTCCGGGCGCTCTGCCGCCAGGTGTCGATAGGCGCTGAAGTATCCGGCCTCCCAGTGTGAACACGACACGAAGCCGAACCGCGCCGAGACCATCGCGCTTGCCAGCGGTGCAGTGCAGGCCTGACCGACAGCGCTTTGCGCCCCCAGGCTCTCGAACTGATACCAATACGGACGCCCAGGCTGCAAGCCGCTTACTTCGACATGCACCGAATGGGCAAGGCGTGGGTGGGCGGTGGCCTGTCCTGTGCGGACTACGTGAACCATGGCCGCATCGCTGGCGATCTTCCAGCGCACCTCGACAGGTTTGTTCAGCCCGCCATCACCCGAGGGCGTCATCACCTTGGGTGCCAGACGTGTCCATATCACGAAGCCGTCCGGCAACGGATCGCCAGATGCTACGCCAAGCGTAAATGGATAATCGACCCCCGCGCTTCGCGCAAACGGGCTGAGGATCGACAGCAACGTGGCACCGGCGACTCCGGTAATGATGCGTCGACGGTCGGGGTTGAAATCGGTCATGACGTGGCCTCCGACGATGCGTATTCCGAGCGCAACAGTCCGAACAGCAGCATGTTTTTGAACACACCGTTTTTCAGAAATGCCTCTCTGGTACAGCCCTCATACGATAGCCCGCACTTTTCCAGGACCCTGGCGCTGGCCGGGTTGTCGCTGAAGCACTGGCCGGCGATGCGGTTGAGGTTCATGTCCGTGAAGCCATGCCTCAGCAAGCCTTTAGCCGCTTCGCAGGCATAACCCCGATTTTGGTATGGCGTTCCTGTCCAGTAACCCAGATGGCCGCTGCGATGCGATATCGAAAGGCGCAGCGAGACGATCCCGGTCAATTCTCCGGTTTCCTGAAGGTGAACCCCGAGGCTCACCGTCTGACCGGCGGCGTACTGGTCATGGGTCTCGGCGATGAATGCCTGCGCATGCTCAAGGGTATAGGGGCTGGGCAGTGCAGAGGTCATGGCCGCAATCGTTGGCTCGTCGGCCAGGCGTGCGACGGTTAGCGCCTGTTCAGGCTGCAAAGCGGCGAGCAGCAGACGCGAGGTTCTGATAGTGGGCAACGGGCGACTCATCCGTATTTTCCGTCGGGTTGAATGCTCAAACGCTGGCGCGTTGTTATGGCATTTCCGTGACGGCCTCAAGAATCATTTAAGTGCCATGAGATGTACAGGTAACAGCCATGTAACAGTCATGTATCGGTCTTGTAAAACAAGCCGGTCGGTCACGTTCGGTTGCTAGATTCTCGGCCTCTAAGAAGAGAGCGAGAGGCTGGCATGAGAACGTGGGACGAACCTAAAAAGCGCAAGGCGCACATCGAACTGATCCCCATGATCGACGTGATGATGTTCCTGCTGGTCTTTTTCGTATTGGTAAGCCTGAACGTGATTCCGGCGTTGGGGATGAAAACCCAGTTGCCGAGTGCCAGCAGTTCACAGCAGCTCAAGCCGCAGAACAAATCGATCCTGACGCTGGGGCTCAACGGCGAATTACAGCTCGACGGCAAGTCGACCACGGTCGACGCCCTGGTGCCTGCCTTGAAGGCGCTGGAAAAACCCGACAGCAAAACCACGATCATCGTTAACAGTGACAAGGGCGTGGAAGTCGCCCGTCTGGTCGAGATCATGGACACCCTGCGTCTGGGTGGTTTCACGTCAGTCTCCATCGCCACGCGCAAATCCTGACCATGTATTTCCTGTTTCGTGTACGTCAGTGGCTCGGCGGCTTGCCCGCGCTGGTGGCGCTCATCGCAATTGTGATCGGTGTGCAGACCCGTCCGCTGAAAATGGAGCCGGTCTACGACGAATCTGCCGTGGAACTGGCGCTGATCGAGCCCGAGCCCGAGCAGCCCGCGCCCCAGCCATTGACGCAGCCTGAACCGCCACCGGTACAGCCTGACGAGCCGCCACCTCCGCCACCTCTAGTCGAAAGCGAAGAGGCCGAACCGGAGCCACCGCCACCGCCACCGCCACCGCCCAAGCCCGTTCCCAAGCCAAAACCCAAGCCGGAGATCAAGCCAGAACCCCGGCCTAAGCCCTTGCCCAAACCGGCAGTGGCAAAACCCGTCGAGCCGGTTCAGGCACCCAGCAAGCCGATCGCCAGCGCCCCGGTTGCGCCGCCGTCACCGCCTGCGCCACCCGCAGCGCCGAAGGTCGACACCCAGGGTATGGAAGGTGGCTACCTCAAAGGACTGCGCAGCGAACTGGACGGTTACAAACAATACCCGACCGGCCGCCAGGCCTCACTGGAGCGCCCGAGTGGCGAGGTTGTGGTGTGGTTATTGGTCGACCGCCAGGGGCGGGTGCTGGACTCCGGCATTCAGACCCAGGCCTCCAGCATGCTGCTCAACCGCGCAGCCGCCAACAGTCTGCGACGCATCAAGCAGGTCAAGCCGTTTCCCGAGCAAGCCTTTGGTGGACGCAGCGAACAGCGCTTCACCGCCACCTTCAACTACAGCGTGCAATAGTACTGACAAGGAACAAAGTGATGAAGTTTTCCAGAATTCACCTTGCGTTGGTCGCCGCGGGCATGAGTCACGGCATGGTTATGGCCGACTCGAGTGCCAGTGATGTCGGCACCATTGGTGTGCAAGGCAAGGCGACGGTTGGGGGTGGCTACATGGTGCAGGAGGAGAGCATCAAGGCGCGTTCCACTGTCACCAAAGAAGCGCTCGACAAGCAGACCGCAACAGGTAACGCCATCGACAAGCTCAAGTACACACCGGGCCTGAATATCTCCAGCGAAGACGCCACCGGTCTTTCTGGCTTCAGGTTCACCATGCGCGGGCTCAACTCCGATCAGGTTGGCATGTCGGTGGACGGTATGCCGATCAACGACTCCGGCAACTACGCGCTGTACTCCAACCTGCTGGGGGATCCGGAAAACATCGATCAGATTTTCGTGACTCAAGGCTCTGCCGAAAGTGACGGCCCGCACATCGGTTCCAGCGGCGGCAACATCGGTATCGTCACCATACGGCCCACCAAGGAAACCGGCGCGTTCGTCAAGCAGGTGGTGGGCAGCAACGGCACTTACAAGACCTTCGCGCGACTCAACACCGGAGAAATCAACGGGCTGAGCAACTGGCTGTCGATGTCTCACACCGAGGGTCAGAAATGGCGCGGCGATGGCGCGGTGCGTGCCGACAAGGTGGAGTGGAACAGCTTCTTCGACATGGGCTCGGGCAATACCGCCAACCTGATCCTCAAGTACCACGAGCAGGACAACAACAGCTACAGCCAGCTCACCAAGAGTCAGTTCCAGCAGAACGGGCGCAAGTTTGACCCTTATCCTTCGACGCCAGCGCTGGGCAGCAACGGCAAATTGTCCAGCTACTACGAGCTGGCGCAGAACCCGTTCCAGACGTTCACCGGCGTGCTCAATACCCAATTCAAACTGGCCGACAACCTGTCTCTTTCCGTCATCCCCTATTATTTCTGGGGTAATGGCAGCGGCGTGAACAGTTCTTCCTATGCGCTCAACCGCGGCTCGAATCAGAACGGTGTATTCGACCTGAGCAACCTGCCGACGGCGGCGGCCTATAACGCAGACGGGTCATCGACCACTGGCGTGTATTACCGGCCTTCGCGCACCCAGACCTGGCGTCCGGGCATCACCACCAAGTTGAACTGGGACGTCAACGACGAGCACAGCGTACAGGTCGGCTACTGGTATGAACGCGCGCGCCAGTCGCAGACTCAGCCCTTCATCCGCCTGAAGAGCAATGGCAAGCCTGAAAGCATCCAGCCGGATTCGGACTACATGGTCGATGCCAACGGCAACGAGATCCAGGGCCGTGACCGCTATACCGTAACGCCTGCACAAAAAGTCTGGGCTCAGGACACCTGGTATTTCGCCCCGGACTGGACGCTGGTCGGCGGCCTGGCCTTCATGAACGTCGAACGCGAAGGCACCAACCACGGCAGCCTGACCGAGCGGCCGGAAAAACGCGACCAGACCTACAACAAGCTGTTGCCGAACGTCGGCCTCAAATACCAGCTGGATGAGCGCGACCAGTTGTTCTACAGCCTGTCGCGCAACATGCGCGTGCCGCAGAACTACGTCCTCTATGACCCGGGCACCGGCTCCATCGACAGCAAGCCGGAAACCAGCTGGAACCACGAACTGGGCTGGCGCTACACCGAACAGGACATGACGCTGGCGGCCACACTGTTTTACCTGCAGTTCAAGGACCGTCAGGTGTCATCAAAAGACATCAATGGCGACTTTGCCGACATCAACGCCGGTGCAGTCGACAACAGCGGGCTGGAACTGGAATGGAGTGGCCTGCTGCCGCACCATTTCAATTACTACACCTCGTACACCTACACCCGCGCCAAACAGAAAGATGACCTGACCGTCTTCAATAACGGCACCGCCATCGAACTGCCGACCAGTGGCAAGCAGTTTACCAACGTGCCGAAAAACATGCTGGCCGCCAACATCGGCTACGACGACGGCAGTTATTACGGGACCTTTGGCGCCAAGCTCACCAGCAAGCTGTATGGCGACCTGACCAACGACGAAAGCATTCCGGGGCGCACCATCTTCAATCTGGGCGCAGGGATCTACCTTCCGGTGGACAAGAAAATCGTCAAGGACGCCACCTTGCGTCTGAACGTCGACAACCTGTTCGACAAGGAATACCTGGACGGCGTGTACACCACCAAAACCAACGCGGGCACTTACAGCGGTTTCCGCGATGGCGACCCGGCTTACATCGTCGGGGTCGAGCGTACCGTTACCGTTTCTCTTGAAGCCAATTTCTAATCTTCATTGACCAGAGGTCCGTGCCATGGACATGAATCAGCTTCACGACATCACGTTCTATGTGATGTACGCCGCCATCGCGATAGCGATCTTTGTCGCGATCGAACGAGGCATCTACTTCGCTTACGTGCGTCGCCAGTCGCGGGCGCTGCAAACGGCACTCGGTGCTTCGGTACACAGTGAAAAGGATCTGCCGGAGACGCTGACACGCCGGACCAGCCTGCCACTGGAAATGGTCCTGCCGGTGCTTGCGCAAAAAAATGCGCAGGGCTCGCGCAGGGATCTGGATGACGTCATCGAAACCCAGTACCTGAGCACTCGCGCACCGCTGGCCCGCAGCCTCTGGCTGATCGAAACCATCACCACCGCTGCGCCATTGTTGGGCTTGTTGGGGACGATTCTGGGCATCATCGACACCTTCAAGGCCCTGGCCAGTGCCGGGGTGTCCGATCCCGGGCAGATTTCCGCCGGTATCGGTACAGCGCTGTTCGCGACCGGGCTGGGTATTGCCATTGCCTTGTTCTGCGTGGTCTTTCACAACTACTTTCAGGACAGCCTGGAACGCATCAACGACCAACTCAAGATCCTGCTGATCCGCGCTTCCAGCGGAGCACGTGTGCATGACGAGGCCGAGCATCCGGCTGTTTCGGCTCAACCGAAATACCGGACGGCTTGATCCAAATAACGGCGTGTGCCTCTGGCATGCGCCATCTTGTCTGTGTCTGGCGATGAGGCTCGCAATGCTCTTTTACCCTTCGTATCGTCGACTGTCCCTGAGCTACCGCGCCGTGATCGCAGCCTTACTGCTGGGCAGTTCGTGCGCGCAAGCAGACTTCGCCATCCCGGGTTTCGAACTGGTACACACCGTGCCGGTCGGGTCTGACCTGCAGACGCCTGACCTGCGAGCACCCGGCGAGGTCTGGCGCGAGCTGTTTGACGGGGCTCGCCAGCGTATCGACATCGAACAGTTCTATGTCGCAGATCACGCAGGTTCGGTCATGGACAAGGTGCTTGAAAGCCTGACGGCAGCCGGGCAGCGCGGAGTGAAAATCCGGTTTCTGCTGGAAGAAAAAGGCCTGAAACTTTCCGACCCGCAGACCCTTGAACGACTGCGCGCGATCCCCAACCTCACCTTGCGCGTACTGCCCTACGCAAAACTCACGGGCAGCGGCATCATTCACGCCAAATTCCTGATCGTGGATGGCCGACAGGCGTTCATCGGCAGTCAGAACTTCGATTGGCGCTCACTGGAGCACATTCACGAAACCGGCCTGCGCATCGACGAGTCGACCGTCGTGGGCCAGACGCAGGCCATATTCGATCAGGACTGGCTTGCCCAGGCTGCCATTACCGAGGGCAAACCGGTTCCGGTGCCGCGCCCGGTCGATAGCACATCGCCCAACGGCAACTACCTGATCGCCAGTCCGCAGCGCTATAACCCGCCAGGGGTCGTCGACTCCCAGGCCGAACTGCCCCGTTTGCTGGCGCAAGCCGAAAGCGAGGTTCGTGTCCAGTTGCTGGACTACGCGCCCCTGTCCTACGGGGCCGACAAAACCCGGCCTTACTATGCGGTCATCGATAATGCCCTGCGCAGCGCAGCCGCCCGCGGCGTGTCGATCAAACTCATGGTGTCCGACTGGAACACCGGCATGCCCGAAGTCGCCTACCTCAAGAGTCTGGCCCTGGTGCCCAACGTGCAGGTGCGCATCGTCACATTGCCGATGGCGGCTCAGGGTTTTATCCCCTATGCACGCGTGATCCACAGCAAGACCATGGATATTGATGATCAGGTGGCCTGGGTAGGCACCAGCAACTGGCTGGGCGGCTACCTCGACAACTCGCGCAATCTGGAAGTGGTGATGCACGACGACTCGATGGCCAAACGCATCGGCCAACTGCACGAGCAGCTTTGGGATGGGCCGTACGCCAAGCCCATCGACATCAATCGCGACTACCCGGAGCCGCATCCGGGTAAGCCTTGACAGTAAGCAGATGGGTAGCCGAAAGGGCAGGGCAGCGTTAGTGAGGGGGCTGAAATGAGCTTGATCGTCCGTGCCATGGCAGACAGTGACTGGTCTTCGCTGGCTGTTATGTTTGAACAACCGGTATTCCGTTGGTGGACGCTTCGTATGCCGCACCAGTCAACCAACGACGTAAAAAAGCTTGTCGAAAGTCGAAGTGCTTCTGGGCTGTCCCTCGTTGCCGAGTGCGATGGCATGGTTGTCGGCTGCGCCATGCTCTATCGTTTTCAGGGGCGCAGGCAGCATGTAGCTGATTTCTGGATGGGGGTTGCAGACAGTCATCATCGCCAGGGTATTGGTGACTTGTTATTGAACGAGCTCACCGCCACTGCCTCTCGATGGATGAATTTAAAGCGCCTGGAGCTTACTGTTTTCGTTGATAACAAGCCTGCTATCGCACTGTACGAAAAGAATGGCTTTGTCATAGAGGGCACGCACAGAAAATTCGCCTATCGAGATGGCGAGTACATAGACGCTTTCAGCATGGCAGCAGTCTACTGACGTATTTCAAAAGACCCTCGGAATGCAGCCTGTTTGTTATCAGGTACGAAGTCGGGGCCGTGCAGCACCGGCCCAACGCGTACCACTCATGAGCGCTGACTTGCTCGACTCCATCTTTCTCTTACGCCGCGTCTCCACATCATCCAGGTCGACTTTTCAGACAAACCCTAGGCCCCTCTGCCCGCTTCGGCCACAATGACACCTTTCACCCACCAGCCTGCTGCGGGCTGTAAAAGGATTGGTGCTACTGATGATGCTCTCTTTCAAGCCATGGTTGCGGGGCCTGGCGCTGGTTTTGCCACTGGCTGCGTTACTGACCGCGTGTGACAAGTCCGACAAATCTGACAAGCCGGTGACGCCGTCTGCGCCGCCGCACACCACGTACAGCCAGGCTGGCTGGGACGCGCTGCCTGCGGTGTCCGACGCGGATTTGCAGGCCGGTTTTGCCTCTTGGCGCAGTGCGTGTGTGCGTTTGAAATCTGATGCGGTGTGGGGGCCAACGTGTGCGGCGGCTGCGAGTCTTGCGGCTGCGCCGGATGCTGCGCAGATACGCACCTTTTTGCAGGAGCAGTTGCAGGTCTACAGCCTGCGCGCCGACGGGGGCAGTGCCGATGGTTTGATCACCGGCTACTACGAGCCTGTTTATTCGGGCAGCCTGACGCAGACCGCCACGGCCAATGTGCCGGTGTATGGCATTCCGGACGATCTGATCGTGGTTAATCTGGACAGTATTTACCCAGAGCTCAAAGGCAAGCGTCTGCGCGGTCGGCTTGAGGGACGGGTGCTCAAGCCTTACGACGACGCTGCGACGATCAGTGCGCAAGGCTTGAATGCGCCGGTGATTGCCTGGCTGACCGACCCGATGGATCTGCAGTTCCTGCAGATTCAGGGCTCGGGGCGCGTGAGTCTGGAGGATGGCTCGCAGCTGCGTCTGGGCTACGCCGATCAGAACGGTCGTCCGTATCGCGCGATTGGTCGCTGGCTGGTAGAGCAGGGGCAGCTGAAGAAGGAAGACGTGACCATGGGTAGCATCGCGGCCTGGGCCAAGGCGCATCCGGAGCGGATCAGCGAGCTACTGGCGAGCAATCCCAGCTACGTGTTTTTCGCCCGTAACCCCGACAGCAACGAAGGCCCGCGCGGCTCGCTGAATGTGCCGCTGACCCCCGGCTACAGCGTGGCCATCGATCGCAAGGTGATTCCGCTCGGCAGCCTGCTCTGGCTCTCCACGACGCGGCCGGATGGCAGCAGCGTGGTGCGTCCGGTTGCTGCCCAGGACACGGGCGGTGCGATTGCCGGTGAAGTACGCGCCGACCTGTTCTGGGGGACCGGCGATGAGGCGGGCAAGCTGGCTGGCGACATGAAGCAGAAAGGCAATATCTGGCTGTTGTGGCCCAAAGGCATGCCGTTGCCTCAGTCCGCAGAACCAGCCCCTGCAGCAAACTCGGCTTCAACCAGTCACTGAAATCCCTTCACCTCGATAGCTACCGTCCTGCTCAATGGATAGGTAGCTATCTTCTTCATGCCCCGTTGTCCTTCAAAACATGCCTGAAGCAGCCATGTGCACGGTTTTCCAACGCCAGAAATGTGTCATCAAAAGAACAATTTACCGTTCATCGGTAAATTGTGGACGTCATATAGCGGTTTTCTTGACACTGTCATAATGACATTACACATTGGTATTAATGCTTTTACACAGGGATCGTGCATAGCGGCCCCTAGAGGTCATTCAGGATGAATCGAGCTGATGATGTGGCCAATCTGTTCCAGCGTTTTGGTGCGAGCTCCGAGGGTTATCTGGAGGTCGACGACAGCCTGGATTATCAGGAAACGCCCACAGCCGGTAGGTCTCCCGCTGCGCCGTCACGCATGACCGATCAACCGCTGCCCGAGCAGACTTGCGCGGCGCAACCGGCCGAAATGCCCGATACGGCACCTGACCTCCTGATGACCCCGACAACCAAGCGTGCCGCCTCCGGTGCCTTGGCGAATCTGCTCGCCGAGGCTGCCCAGGCACGCCAGGCTGAAGCGCAGGCACGTAACAACGAAGCCCTGACTCAATCGCTGCTCAAGGGCCAGCCACCGAGAACATCGGCGCGCGTGATCGCAGTGGTGTCGGCCAAGGGCGGTGTGGGTAAAAGTACGCTCAGCGCGGCATTGGCCAGCCTGGTCAGAGTGCCAGGCGCGCAGACGCTGGCGATCGACCTCGATCCGCAAAACGCCTTGCAGCACCACCTCAATGCCAGCCCGGATGTCGCCGGCCTCGGCGTTGCCAGCCTGAGCGGCGAAAACTGGCGCGCGTTGCTGCTGACCGGCTCCTGCGATACACAGGTTTTGCCGTATGGCACGCTGCCGCTCGATGAGCGCCGCTCCCTTGAGCACTTTCAGGAAAACGATCCGCACTGGCTGGTCCGTCAGATCGCCCGCATGGAGCTGGATGTCCGTGATGTGGTGATTCTCGATGTGCCATGCGGTGACCTGCGCATGTTGCAGCAGGCGCTGAATGCCGCCAGCCAGGTACTGGTGGTGCTGACCGCCGATGCGGCGTGTTACGCGACGCTGGATCAGATGCAGGGCTGGCTCGAGCCGGTTCTGGCCGGGCCGCAAGCGCCAGCCTGTGATTACGTCATCAACCGGTTCGACGCTTCGCGCACCTTCAGTCGCGACATGCACGACGTCCTGGCTCGACGTCTGGGCGAGCGGCTGCTGGGCGTCATTCGCAATGATTATGCGCTCGCAGAAGCGCTGGCTTACGGCCACAACGCGGTCCAGGTGCCGAGTGCCTCTCCCGGCACTCAGGACCTGCGCGTGCTGAGTAATGTGCTGATTGCCCGACTGCTGACTCAGGACGTAGAAGAGAACCGATTGTCATGACCAACCTGTCGCTCGACGCGTCCGTACCCCGGACGCGCTCATCATTGTGGCTGCATGCTTTGCTGGCATGGTTCGGCGGTCTGTCTACGACCCTGCGGCGCGCCTTGAAAAGCGTGGCGATTGTGGTCGGCCTGCTGCTGATGGCGCTGGTCGTCACCGTGCCACTGGACCTCTATGCACAGTGCTTTTTTGCCCTGGCATGCTTCGCCGCGATGCTGGTGATTCGCCGGATACCGGGGCGTATATCGGTACTGACGCTGGTGACCCTGTCGTTGCTGGCTTCGTTTCGCTACATGTACTGGCGCCTGACCTCGACCCTAGATTTCGACAACTGGCTGGACAGCCTTTTGGGCTACGGCCTGATCATCGCCGAGTTCTACACGCTGATCGTCATCGTGCTGGGTTACGTGCAGACGGCCTGGCCGTTGCAGCGCAAGCCGGTGATCATGCCGAGCGATTCCAGCCAGTGGCCGACCGTCGATGTGTTCATTCCGTCGTACAACGAGGCGCTGAGCATCGTCAAACTGACCATCTTTGCCGCGCAGTCCATCGACTGGCCACGCGACAAGCTGCGGGTCTATGTGCTCGATGATGGTCGTCGCGAGGATTTTCGCGAGTTCTGCGAACAGATCGGCGTCGGCTACCTGACCCGCGGCGACAATCGACATGCCAAGGCGGGCAATCTGAACGAAGCGCTCAAGGCCACGAATGGCGAGTACATCGCCATGTTCGATGCCGACCACGTGCCGACCCGCTCCTTTCTGCAGGTCGCGATGGGCTGGTTTCTCAAGGACCCGAAACTGGCGATGCTGCAGACGCCGCACTTTTTCTTCTCGCCCGATCCGTTCGAAAAGAACCTCGATACATTCCGCAGCGTGCCCAACGAGGGCGAGCTGTTTTACGGTCTGCTGCAGGACGGCAACGACCTGTGGAACGCGACCTTCTTCTGCGGCTCCTGTGCAGTACTGCGTCGCTCGTCGTTGCTGGACATCGGTGGTGTGGCCACTGAAACCGTGACCGAGGATGCGCACACTGCGCTGAAGCTGAATCGGGCTGGCTACAACACGGCGTACCTGGCGATTCCCCAGGCGGCGGGGCTGGCGACGGAAAGCCTGTCGCGTCACGTTGCCCAGCGTATTCGCTGGGCGCGGGGCATGGCGCAGATCTTTCGCACCGACAACCCGCTATTGGGCAAAGGCCTCTCGCTGGGCCAGCGGCTGTGCTACGCCAACTCCATGCTGCACTTCTTTTACGGCCTGCCGCGTCTGGTGTTCCTCACCGCGCCACTGGCGTACCTGCTGTTCGGTGCCGAAGTCATGCACGCCTCGGCGCTGATGATCACCGCCTATGTGTTGCCGCACCTGGCCCACGCCAGCCTGACCAACTCGCGGATTCAGGGCCGCTTCCGCCATTCGTTCT
Source organism: Pseudomonas sp. SZ57 (assembly GCF_009495975.1). Lineage (NCBI taxonomy): Bacteria > Pseudomonadati > Pseudomonadota > Gammaproteobacteria > Pseudomonadales > Pseudomonadaceae > Pseudomonas > Pseudomonas sp. SZ57. Next base: position 38,387 of record NZ_WIBD01000003.1, read on the forward strand.
GGAACGAGGTCTACGAGGCGGTGCTGGCCTGGTACATCATGGGCCCGGTGCTGATGGCGCTGGTCAACCCGAAATTCGGTGGCTTCAACGTGACCGACAAGGGCGGCGTGGTCGAGGAGAAATTCTTCGACTGGACGCTGGCGCGGCCTTACATCGTGCTGCTGACGCTGAACGCAGTGGTCTTCGTGTTGGGCATCTACAGCCTCTACCAGTTGGGCTGGAATAACGATGCGATCACCCTGACCATCGTCATCAACATGGCCTGGACGATCTACAACATCATCATTACCAGCGCTGCGATTGCGGTGGCCAGCGAGATCCGTCAGGTGCGCACTGAGCCGCGGGTCCAGGCCAGACTGCCGATTCGCGTTACCCGTGCTGACGGCGTGGTATTCGACGCCGTGACTCAGGACTTTTCGCAGACCGGCCTTGGGCTGGTGCTGCCCGCCGACTCGGGCATCGACAGTGGCGACAGCATCACGGTGTCGCTGTATCGCGGTACGCAGACCAGTCATTTCCCCGCCACGGTGATGTTCTGCCGCGACGGCTATCTGGGCACTCGCTTCGATGATCTTTCGCTGCGTCAGCAGAGCGAACTGGTACGCCTGACCTTTGGCCGTGCCGACACCTGGGCGTCGACCTGGGGGCACGGCAAGCCGGACACCCCGCTGTCTGCGCTACGCGAAGTCAGCCATGTCGGTGTTCGTGGCGTCGTCGAGTTGCTCAAGGCCACCCGCAAGGATTTCAGCCGGTTACTGCCAACACGTAAAAAAACCTCCCCACCTCCCGCACTTTGATGGATTGAGTAGTCATGACTAAACGGTATTTTTTCGGTGCCGAGCGGTTCGCCGTTCGCCGCTCATGGGCCCTGTTGGCTTGTGCGTTGTCCGTGCTCTCCACGGGGGCGGGTGCAAGCGCTGCTGAAACGGCGGTTGCCAACGAGGGTTACAGCGTGACGCTGCAACAGCTGGGGCGCAATTACCCGATGAACCTGCGCGGTGTGGAAGCCACCGACAGCGTCAACTTCAACGTGCGTGCCGATCAGGTGGTGACCGGCGCAAGCCTGTCGCTGAGCTACAGCTATTCGCCGGCGTTACTGGCGGACCTGTCGCAGATCAACGTCATGATCAACGACGAAGTGGCCGCGACCCTTCCGCTGCCCAAGGACGGCGCCGGCAAGCCACAGACGCAGGTGATCGAGATCCCGCCGCAGATGATCACCGAGTTCAACCGCCTGAGCCTGCAGTTCATCGGCCACTACACGATGAGCTGCGAAGACCCCAAGCATTCCAGCCTCTGGGCGCGGATCAACAACGACACGCGGCTGGACATCCGGGTCACGCCCTTCGCGCTGCCCAATGACCTGGCGATTCTGCCGCTGCCGTTCTTCGACCGCCGCGATGACCGTAATGTGAACCTGCCGGTGGTGATGGGCGCAGCACCCGATAACGCGACTTTGGAGGCGGCAGGCGCGCTGGCGTCCTGGATCGGCGCGGCCAAGACCCGCTCGCGTATGGCCAGCTTCCCGGCGCACTTCAATGAGCTGCCGGCCAAGGGCAATGCGCTGGTATTGCTCAAGGGCGACGGTCCGTTGCAGCTCGGCGCATTGATGATGCCAGCGCCGAAAGGCCCGACCCTGACGATGGTGACCCATCCCAACGACCCGAACAGCAAGCTGTTGGTGATCACCGGGCGTGACTCGGCGGAGCTCAAGCGGGCAGTCAATGCGCTGGTAGTTGGCGGTCAGAGCCTGGTCGGCAGCAGCGCATTGATCGAGCGTGTCGACATGCTTGCACCGCGCAAACCATACGACGCGCCGAACTGGCTGCCCAGTGATCGACCAATCAAACTGGGCGAGCTGATGCCTGCCAACAAACTCAACGTCTCCGGATACGATCCGGGTGACATCACCGTGCCGTTGAACCTGCCGCCGGACCTGTTCAGCTGGCGTGAAGACGGCGTGCCGTTGACTCTCAAATACCGCTACACACCGCAGGAGCGCTCGAACAATTCGTCGATCATGGTCAGCCTCAACGACACGCTGATCAAGGCCGAGCCGCTGCCGTCGATCGAGAACCTGAACAACTCGATCGTCTCGCGACTGACGGGCGGCGATGACACGATCAGCCGTGAAGCGCATGTGTACCTGCCGCTCAACTCCGCGGCCCTGCAATCGCGCCTGCAACTGCGTTACATGTTCGACTACCTCAAGCAGGGCGAATGTGGCGACATCATCATCGATAACATGCGCGGCAGCATCGATCCGGAATCGACGCTGGATTTCAGCGGTTACGACCACTTCATGGCTATGCCGAACCTGGGCGTGTTCAAGGATTCAGGGTTTCCGTTCACACGCCTGGCTGACCTGTCGCAGACCGCTGTGGTGCTGGCTGATCAGCCGAGTGCCGAAGACGTCAGCGCTTACCTGAGCGTGCTGGGCCGTTTCGGCGAGTCGACCGGTTACCCGGCGACCGGTGTGTCGGTGATCAAGGCGGCGCAGATCGCCAGTGCCGCCGACAAGGACATTCTGGTCATGTCCTCGGGCAGTGATCAGCCTTTGCTCAAACAGTGGGCCGACCGTTTGCCGATCTCCGGCAATGCTCAGCAACAGGGCTTCGAGCTTTCCGATCTGGCCTTCCGCCTGCGTGACTGGATGAGCCCGGACCCGGATGAAAACCAGCGTCGGGCGCGGGTCGCCATGGCGTTCTCCAGCGACGTGCGCAGCACCTTCCTGACCGGTTTCGAATCGCCGCTGCACAAGGGACGTAGCGTCGTGCTGATCTCCAGCGGTCAGCCAGGCGGCATGAGCGACGTCGCCCGTGCGCTGAGCAGCAGCGACAAGGTACAGGGCAGCCTGGTGGTGGTGCGCGGCGATTCGGTCGAGGCGCTGGTTGCCGAGCAGAAGTACTACGTCGGTGACCTTGGGCCGCTCAAATACGTGCAGTGGCTGATGTCGCGCAACGTGCTGTGGCTGCTGCTGGTGTTGGCCGTGGGTGTGGTGCTGGTGACCGGAGTTGCCTACCTGACCCTGCGCTCGCTCGCCAAGCGCCGTCTGGAGCAGGAATAAGCCATGCCGCTTCGTGCACTTAAACTGCGCCGCGCCTCCGGCTGGCTGGTCGGCCTGCTGGCGTCGGCGACCCTGACGCCGGTGCTGGCGAACAGCGCGTGCGACGCTGCGACCTGGCCGTTCTGGCAGGACTATGCCACGCGCTACGTACAGGCCGACGGCCGGATGCTGGAGTCGAGCCTGAAGGTCAACCACAGCACCTCCGAAGGTCAGTCCTACGGCATGCTCTTTGCGCTGGTGGCCAATGACCGCGCGCGCTTCGATGCGCTGTGGACGTGGACCGCCGCGAACATGGCGGGTGCTGACCTGAAGACGCGTCTGCCAGGCTGGCTGTGGGGGCAGGGCGAGGATGGCAACTGGACGCTTCAGGACGCCAACTCCGCGTCCGATGCCGACCTGTGGATCATCTACGCGTTGCTCGAAGCTGCACGCGTCTGGCAGCACCCGGCCTATCGCGACGATGCGCTGGCCCTGCTCAAGAACGTGGAGTCGCGGCTGGTGGTCAATCTGCCGGGGCTCGGCAAAATGCTCCTGCCCGGCCCCGAAGGTTTCGTGCAGCCGGACCATCTATGGCGCTTGAACGCCAGCTACCTGCCCATTCCGCTGTTGCGGCGTCTGGCGAAAGAAACACCCGCCGGTCCCTGGAAGGAAATCGCCGACAACACCGCCAAGCTGATCGACGCATCGAGCCCCAAGGGGTTCATCGCCGATTGGGTCGGCTACCGCGGGACTTCTCCGAAAAGCGGTCTGTTCGTGGTCGATCCGGGCACAGGCGAACTGGGCAGCTATGACGCGATTCGCGTCTACCTCTGGGCGGGCATGACACCTGCGTCCGATCCGTTGGCAGCACGCCTGCTGGCCCGGCTCGACGGTATGTCGAGCAGCACCGCGTCCAGCGGCACGCCACCGGAAAAAGTCCAGGTGGTCAGCGGTACACGCGAGGGCCAGGGGCCTTTCGGTTATTCGGCGGCGCTGTTGCCGTACTTCCACGCCAAGGGTCAGACCTGGCTGGCTGAACAACAACAGCGCAGGGTCGAAGCCGGGGTCAGCCAGGCGCTGGCCCGTGACCCGAAAGACCGCACTGAACCAGCCTATTACAACCTCATGCTCAGCCTGTTTGCCTTGGGCTGGGTCGAAAAACGCTATCAGTTCCGTGAAGACGGAACGCTCAAATTATCCTGGGAGACGTCATGCCCGCGCGCCGCCACACGTTAGTCATCGGGTTGGTTGCCGCGATCGCAGCCAGCGTTTCTCAAGCCCAGGCCGCCACCGCCGAGTCGCAGTTGATCGAGCAGGGCCAGTACTGGCAGGCTCGCTCGAACCCGGTGCGGGCCGCCGAGGTCTGGCAGAAGGTGCTGCAGATCGAACCCAATCAGATCGACGCGCTGTATGGCATGGGCCTGATCGGCGTCAAACAGAACAAGCCGCAGCAGGCGCAGGCGTACCTGGCTCGTCTGCAGGCCCTGTCGCCAGTGCCGTGGCAGGCGGTGCAGCTGGAGCAGGATATCGCCCTCGGCCAGCCGCAGAATCAGGCCTTGCTGGATGAGGCCCGACGCCTGGCCGATGCCGGTGAGCGCGACAAGGCGACCGGGGTCTTTCGCCAACTGTTCAACGGCCGTTTGCCCGAAGGCAAGGTCGGGCGCGAGTACTACACCAACCTGGGTTTCAACAGCGCGGACTGGCCCGAAGCGCGCAAGGGCTTCGAACGCCTGATGCGGCAGAACCCGGACGACTCGATTCTGGCGCTGTTTTTTGCCAAGCATCTGGCCCGTCGCGAAGACACCCGGGCCGAGGGGATCGCTGCGCTGGCGCGGCTGAGTACGCACACGGACATCGCCGGGGATGCCGATCAGAGCTGGCGCATGGCGCTGGTCTGGATAGGCCCGCCTACGGCGGCGCAAGTGCCGCTGTTCGAGGCGTTCCTCAAGGCCCATCCCAATGATCAGGACATTCGTGATCAACTCAACAAGGGGCGTCAGCAGCAAGCCGGTGGTGGTGGTGCTTCGGGCTGGCAGCAGGATCCGCTGGTGGCGCGTGGGCTGAAGGCGCTGGAGCGAAATGATCATGCCGCAGCCGAACAAGCATTTGCCGCGCGCCTGAAAACCAAGGCCGACGATGCCGATGCGCTGGGTGGGTTGGGCGTGGTCCGTCAGCAACAGAATCGACTGGCCGAAGCCGAGCAGTTGCTGACCCGCGCGACTCGCCAGCCCGGCGGTGCACGCTGGAAAGGCGCCCTCGAGAGTGTGCAGCTCTGGACATCGCTGCAACAGGCCCGCGACCTGCAGGCCAAGGGGCAGACCTCCAAGGCTCAAGAGTTGCTGGCTCAGGTGCAGCGGCAGAACCCGAACAGCATCGATGTGCGTTTGACTCAGGCCGATCTGCAGGCCCAGGCCGGTCAACTCGACGCGGCCCAGGCGGGCTATCGTCAGGTGCTGGCGACCCAGCGCGGCAATCCGCAAGCCGTGCGCGGGCTGATCAACGTGTTGGCGCAAAGCGGCCAGGCCGATGAAGCGCTGCGCCTGCTCGATACCCTGTCGCCTGCCGAACAGGCTGCGCTGGGTGACAGCGGTCGTTTCAAGGCGTTACGTGCCACGCAGACGGCACGGCTGGCCGAGCAACGTGGCGATCTGCGCGCCGCTCAGGCGGCCCTGAAGGATGCGGTAAAAAATGATCCGGACAGTGTCTGGACCCGTTTCGACCTGGCGCGTCTGTACCTCAAGACCGACGAGGCGCCCAAGGCTCGCGTACTGATCGACGAGCTGCTCAAGTCTCGGCCTAACGACATCGACGCGCTCTACACCAGTGCGCTGCTGTCGGTGGAGATGGGCCAGTGGCAAGAAGCCCAGGCCACCTTTGCGCGCATTCCTGTCGACCAGCGCACCCCGGACATGAAGGCGCTTGCCGACGAAGTGAACATGACCGTGCAGATCAACCTGGCCATCGGTATCGCCCGGCGCGGTCAGCGTCAGGAGGCGCTGGCGCTGCTCGATCGCCTGCAACCGGTTGCCAGCGGCAGCCCGGAACGTCAGCTCACGCTGGCCAGCGCCTACATCGACGCCGGCGAGCCGGAGCGTGGTCGGGAAATGGCCCGCGCCGCCATCGCTCAGGCACCTGCGCAGTCACCTGATCTGCTGCTGCAATACGCCAGTCTGTTGCTCGCAGCGGGGGATGACGTGCAGGTCAATGCGCTCCTGCGCACTGTGCAGGGGCAACCCATGGGCGTGCAGACCCGTAAACGTTTCGACGACCTGCTGTATCGCTACCGCATTCGTCAGGCCGATCTGCTGCGTGAAGGCGGTGATCTGGCCGGCGCATACGACACGTTGGCCCCGGCCCTGGCCCAGCGTCCGGACGACATTCAGGCGGTGTCGGCCTTCGCCCGGATGTACACCGCCAGCGGTGACAGCGCCAAGGCTTTCGAACTCTACAAGCCGTTGTTGCAGCGTAAGCCCAATGATCCGCAAGTACTCCTGGGGGCTGCCGATGCAGCCGTGAAAGCCCATGATTATGGCTTTGCCGAAAAGGCCCTGAGCCAGTTCCGCACCCTGCAGCGTAACGACCCGCAGAGCCTCACCGAGGCAGCGCGCATCTACCAGAGTATGGGCCAGACCGGTGCAGCCACCGAGTTGCTGCGCAAGGCTGTGGCCATCGAACAGAGCGAAAAACAGCGTCTGATGGCTACGCAGGGCGGGGCGGGTGTTACCTCGTCCAATCCGTTCGCGGCGAGCGGTTCACGCGGTCTGGCCGCAGCGTCGGCGATCCCGGCACCGGCGCAGGTGTCGCTCAGCGGCGGCGCGGCAACGGACTTGCCGGCCACGCGCGGCACCGCTTATCCCGGTCAGGGCGCTGCACAGCAACCGTTGTCTGGCGGACGTGCGCAAAGCGTGCGTGACAATCCGTTTCTGGCCGCCGCCGACCGCGATCAGGCCAGCAGCGCACAGCAGGCGCTCAATCGTATTCTCGAACAGCGCAGCGGCTTCGTCCGCCAGGGCCTCGCGGTGCGCAGCAATAACAGCGAGTCCGGCCTGAGCAAGCTCACCGTGGTCGAGACGCCGCTGGAGATCAACATGCCGGTCGGCGATAACCGCGTAGCCGTGCGCGTCACGCCGGTGTCGCTGAATGCCGGCAGTGTGAAGTCCGATGCGGGCGCGCGCTTTGGCGGTGGAACGGCCGGCGCAGCAGGCTCGCAGAGCGACAAGGGCGTCGGTCTGGCGGTCGCCTTTGAACGCCCCGAAGAGGGCCTAAAAGCCGATATCGGCACCACGCCCGTGGGCTTCAAATACAGCACGGTCGCAGGCGGCGTAAGCGTCGACCGGCCGCTGGGCGACAACCCTGATCTGCGTTACGGCCTCAACGTGTCACGGCGTCCGGTGACAGACAGCGTGACCTCGTTTGCCGGTTCCACCGACGAGCGCAGCGGTCTTTCCTGGGGCGGCGTGACCGCCAACGGCGGCCGCGGGCAGATCAGCTATGACGATCAGACCATTGGCGGCTATGGCTACGGTTCCTGGCACAAGCTGGTCGGCACCAACGTCAAGTCCAACACCCGTGGCGAAGTGGGTGGCGGTGTCTACTGGTACTTGCGCAATGCCGAGGACAGCAAGCTGACCGCGGGCCTGAGCCTGATGGGCATGAGTTACGCCAACGACCAGAGTTACTTCACTTACGGTCATGGTGGCTATTTCAGCCCGCAGAACTTCTATGCCATCGGCGTGCCGGTGATGTGGGCGCAGCGTACCGAGCGCTTCAGCTATCAGGTCAAGAGTTCGGTCGGCGTCCAGCACATCAAGCAGGACGGCGCCGCATTCTTCCCCGACGACAGCGCTCTGCAAGCGGCTTCCGGCCAGCGTTACTCAGGGCAGAGCAAGACCGGGTTGGGCTACAACCTCAGCGCGGCGGGCGAATACAAGCTCGATTCCAGTCTGTTCCTGGGCGCCAACCTGGGCCTGGACAACGCCCGCGACTATCGCCAGTTCAGCGGGGCGCTGTACCTGCGCTACATGTTCGAGGACGTGACTGGCCCCATGGAGCTGCCGGTCAGCCCTTACCGTTCACCTTATTCCAACTGATTTCTGGAGAAATTCGATGCCTTCCGTTCTTGCCGGTATGACCCTTCTGGTCCTGGGAGAAAGCCACATGAGTCTGGCCGACCACCTGATGGAGCCGCTGCATGACAACCTGACCCGTCAGGGTGCGATCGTGCATTCGATTGGCGCCTGCGGGGCCAGTGCCGGTGACTGGCTGATCAGCAAGAAAGTCGATTGCGGCGCCGAACAGAAAGGCGATGGCAAGATCGTCATCAAGGGCCGAGACGCGACCACCACGCCGATTGGCGAACTGATCGCTGCCGACAAGCCCGACCTGGTGGTCATCGTGATTGGTGACACCATGGCTTCGTACGACAAGCCTTCGTTTCCCAAGGCCTGGGCGTGGCAGAGCGTGACCGGCCTGACCAAGGCCATCGCCGCCACCGGCACCAAGTGTGCGTGGGTCGGCCCGGCGTGGGGCAAGGCCGGCGGCATGTACCAGAAGAACGATGCGCGGACCCAGTTGATGTCGCAGTTCCTGGCCACCAACGTAGCACCCTGCACCTATATCGACTCGCTGAGCTTTTCCACGCCAGGCCAGTGGATCACCACCGACGGTCAGCACTTTACCGTGGCCGGTTACAAATCCTGGGGCACCGCGATTGGTGATGCACTGGGCAAACTGCCGGTCAGCAGCGTCAGCGCAGCAGGAGCCAGGCAATGATCGCCTTGCGCCTGATGGCCGCCAGTGCGGCTGCCGTATTGCTGGGCGTGCAAGCGCAGGCGGCCGACATCGCCCTGTATCCCACCGGCCCTGCGCAGGACTCGGCGTTCATTCGCTTCGTCAATGCCGCCAACGCGCCGCTGCAAGTGATCGCCCGTGAAGGCCAGGCGCCGTTGCAACTGGACAGCGCAAAACCGGTTTCACTGTTTTTCCCGGTGCAGGCCAGCAGCTCGATAAAAGGCACGCTGGTCAGCGGCGATAAAAAGCTGCCGATGGACGTCAGCGTCGAACCCGGCGAGTTCGCCACCGTCGTACTGACTGCGCAGGCCGACGGTGGCCTCAAGCCGGTGACCGTCCGCGAACAACCCGATGATTTCAACGGTTTGAAAGCCTCGCTGGCGTTCTTCAGCCTGGATGCCGGGTGCAGTGAGGCGAGCCTGCGTCCTGCCGGTCGTAGCGCCGACCTGTTCAAAGCGGTTCCTACGGGCACCCAGCAACGTCGTTCGATCAACCCGGTCAGCCTTTCTGTGCAACTGGTTTGCGCCAACGCCGCTGTCGGCGCGCCGCTGGACCTGGGCGAGCTCAAGGCCGGCGAGCGCTACAGCGTGTTGCTGGTGCCTTCCGCCACAGGCCCGCGCCTGCTGTCGGCCACGGACACGTTGTCCAACTGATCAGGCTCTGTCGTCGTCATGGTATTTGCCTCGCTCGAGTTTCTGATGGTGTTCCTGCCCGCTTTTTTGCTGGCCTACACGGCGAGCCCCGCGGCGTGGCGCAATGTCGTCCTGTTGATCGGCAGCTGGTTGTTCTACGGCTGGCTGAGCCCGCTGTTTCTGGCGCTGCACATGCTGCTGACCGTGGTGGCCTGGGTCGGCGGTCTGCTGGTCGACCGGGCGCGGCAAGGCTCGAAAGGGCGAGTGCGGCTGCTGGTGGCGTTGATCGTGTTCAACACCGCTGTGCTGTGTTGGTACAAGTACGCCAACATCGTCGCCGGCACCTGGAATGAGCTGATCACCTGGTATGGCGCGATGCCGCTCGATTGGCAGCGTGTGGCGCTGCCGGCCGGGCTGTCGTTCATCGTCTTGCAGGCGATTTCCTATCTGGTGGACGTACACCGGCATACCGTGCCGGTCGAGCGCAGCTTCATCAATTATGCGACCTACATTTCGATGTTCGGCCACTCCATTGCCGGGCCGATCATTCGCTACGACTGGGTGCGCCGTGAACTGGTGCAGCGTTACTTCACCCGGCAGAACTTCGCCCTGGGCGCGCGGCGCTTCATGATCGGCATGAGCATGAAGGTGCTGGTGGCCGATACCCTGTCGCCGCTGGTCGATGTGGCCTTTCACTTGCCGGCCCCGTCGCTGATCGATGCGTGGCTTGGCTGCCTGGCGTACTCGCTGCAACTGTTCTTCGATTTCGCCGGTTACAGCGCCATGGCCATCGGCCTGGGACTGATGCTCGGCTTTCACTTTCCGGAAAACTTCAACCGGCCTTATCTGGCCCGCAGTATTCAGGATTTCTGGCGACGCTGGCACCTGTCGCTGTCCAGTTGGCTGCGCGACTACCTGTACATCGCGCTGGGCGGTAATCGGCACGGCGTCTGGAACACCTACCGCAACCTGTTCCTGACCATGGCCATCGCCGGTCTGTGGCACGGCGGTGACAGCTGGAATTACCTGCTCTGGGGCGCGGCACATGGCGTGGCGTTGTGCGTCGATCGCGCCTGGTCGCGCTCGAATCTGCCTGCTGTTCCAAGACCGCTGGCGCACCTGCTGACGTTGCTGTTTGTGTGCCTGGCGTGGACGCTGTTTCGCGCCCCGGACTTTGCCACCGCGATGAACATGTACGCCGGGCAGTTCGGCCTGCACGGCCTGGGCCTGGGCGATGCGCTGGCCGTGACCTTGCGCCCGGCACACGGTATGGCCGCGTTATTGGGCGTGGCCTGTGTGCTCGCACCGCTGCTGCAGGCTCGCTGTGAGCAGCGTTTTGGCAACCGGACGCTATTCGTCTATGGCGCCGCGCTGTGGCCGGTGGCCGGATTTCTGCTGTCGTTCGCGCTGATTGCCAGCCGCGAAACGGTTCCGTTTCTGTACTTCCAATTCTGAGGCCGGCGCCCATGACTACTCCGTCTGCTGTACCGCCTCCACCCAGTGAACTGGCCGTGCGCACCTGTGGTGTGGCGGGCATTACCCTGGCGCTGCTCCTCGGCGTCGGCTTGCTCGCCTCAGGCATGCTGCTGGTCAGCGGCAAGGTCGAGCTGCTGCCCAAGCCGCTGACCCTCGACGCAGCGCTGCACGGCGAGGTGACTCACCAACTGGCCAAACAGCTGTCCGGGACTTTTCTGGCCCGGCATGCGGCCGATATCGAGCGCGGCGCGAGCTGGTTGCTATTCCACGACACCGGCCCACGTGTCCGCCAGGGGTGTCCGGGCTGGTTGTTCCTGACCGATGAGTTCAGGCTCAACCGCGACGCGCAGGCCAATGCGCAGCGCAAGGCCCTGGCGGTGATCGCTGTGCAGCGCAGCCTCAAAAAACGCGGCATCGAATTGTTGGTCGCCGTGGTGCCGGACAAGAGCCGCATTGCCGCAACCCGATTGTGCGGTCTCTATCGGCCTGACGTATTGCAGACCCGTGTCCAGCATTGGACCCAAGACCTGCAAGCGGCAGGCGTCGATGCCCTGGACCTGACCGCGCCCCTGCAACCGCTGGGCGAAGCAGCTTACCTGCGCACCGATACGCACTGGAGCGAGAGTGGTGCCAACAGCGCCGCCAGAGCCATCGGTTTGCAGGTGCAAAAAGCCGGCATTCAGGCCACTCCGCAGCGTCAATTCCAGATTCAGACGTTACCCATTGCCGAACGCCCCGGCGATCTGGTACGCCTCGCCGGGCTCGACTGGTTGCCATCGTCATTACAACCTGCGCCGCAAAGCGTAGCCGCCACGCAGATCACCGAGCTTGCCAGTGAATCAGCGGCGGGCGGCGATAACCTTGACGACCTGTTCGGCGACAGCAACCTGCCCAACGTCGCGCTGATCGGCACGTCGTTCTCGCGCAATTCGGGTTTTGTCGGGTTTTTACAGCGCGAACTCGGCGCCCCGATTGGCAACTTCGCCAGGGACGGCGGCGAGTTCTCGGGCGCTGCCAACGTCTACTTCGACAACCCGGCCTTCCGCCAGACGCCGCCCAAACTGCTCATATGGGAAATCCCCGAGCGGGATCTGCAGACGCCTTATGTGGTTATCGAGCCTGTCGAGCGCAGTGCCACAGCAACACCGGGAACCACGGCCGTGAAATAAGGCCGGGATTATTTGAGACGCGGATCGACCACAAACTCCAGCTCTTTCGCCGTCGCCACAACGGCCCTGAACTCCGGGTGCTGGACGTTGAGCAGGTAGTTGGACTCGCGTGGGATGATCACGCTGGGCACCGCCAGTGCCAGGCTTTGAGCGGAGGCCAGCCAGTCGTCGCCGAACGAGGCGGTTGCCGGTGGCGCGGGCTCTTCGCGCCAGTCGCGGGGCAGGGTGTCAGGGCGCGCATTGAGGACGTGCTCCTCGGCAATCTGCAGTTCAAGCATCGTGTAGTGCTGAGCCACAGTGGCGTTGTTCAGGTGCACCAGCACTTCCAGCAGGGCCAGTGACTCGCTGCCCGCGCAGTACACGCAGGCGTTGCCCTTGCTGTTCCAGCGTCCGCCATAGAGCTTGGCGCCTTCACCGTCGAAGGCCTGCGCCAGCCATTTGCGCTTGACCAGTCGATAGACCGCTATCACGCCACGACCCCGTGTTCCAGGCGGCCGATCAGGTCGAGCACTGCCTGAGCCTCCGCCGAGGTCGCGAGCATTTCCAGCGGCCTGCGATTGCCCAGCCCGTAGACCGGGTTGGCCAGCCACAGACGAGTCGCTTCGGCGTCGTTTTCGAACAGGTCCAGCGCCGCCTTGTACGCCGCTGCCAGGCGGAACAGCCGATCGCTTTCCTCGGCATTGAAGCGGCGCACCTTGAGGCGTCGCTGTAAGGTTGCCGGCGCGATGCCCAGATGCTCGGCCAGGGTCGAGCGGTTCAGGTCGGTGTAATGCGCCAGACGTTCGAAGACTTCATACGGCAAGCCGTCATGCAGCGCCGAGTAAAGCCGCGCACCTCGTGCGGGGATACCCAGGTGTTGCCAGAAATCGTCCTGCCGGGGCAGGGCCGGATGGTAGTCGCTTATGGGCAAAGACATGGCACACCTGCCTATCGAATGATTGCTATTGAATCTATCAATTGATAATAGGCACGTTTCAGACGTCGCGATAGTGATTCACGGCAACTAATAGCGAATAAAACTACAGAAACTCCAAAAATCACCGACTTAAGCTATAGGTTTAGTTTGGATGCTGCTGATCTCGCGTTATAGGCTCGAAGTCAGTCGCTTCCGATGGTGCCGCCAAACGTATACGTGCTGTCCGCCGCGGTCAGCCTGATTTTCCTGCAGTGAGAACCACACGATGTCCACGCTTGCGCTATTGATATGCGATGACTCGAACATGGCGCGAAAGCAGCTGTTGCGCGCGCTACCTGAAGACTGGGATGTGTCGGTCACGCTGGCCACCCAGGGGCAGGAAGGCCTGGAAGCGATTCGTAAAGGTCAGGGCCAGGTGGTCCTGCTCGACCTGACCATGCCGGTGATGGACGGTTACCAGACGCTGACGGCGATTCGTGCCGAAAACCTCGACGCCAAGGTGATTGTGGTGTCGGGCGACGTGCAGGACGAAGCCGTCCGTCGGGTCATGGAGCTGGGCGCGCTGGCGTTTCTGAAAAAACCTGCCGACCCGGACGAACTGAAAAGTACACTGGAGCGCCTTGGGCTGCTGGGCAAGCCTGCGGTGTCGCCGGTTGCACTGCCAGCCCTCAACAACAAGGGCGGGGTGATCAGCTTTCAGGATGCCTTCCGCGAAACCGTCAACGTCGCCATGGGCCGTGCAGCGGCGTTGCTGGCCAAGGTGCTGGGCGTGTTCGTGCAGTTGCCGGTGCCCAACGTCAATATGCTTGAAGTCGGCGAGTTGCACATGGCGCTGGCCGATGCTCACAGCGATCAGCGTTTGACCGCAGTGTGTCAGGGCTACATCGGTGGCGGTATCTCTGGTGAGGCGCTGCTGATTTTTCATGATTCGGAGATCTCCGGAATCTCGCAGCTGATGGGCGGCGATCACTCCGACAGTTCCGACATGGAGATGCTGCTCGACCTGTCCACGATCCTGATCGGCGCCTGCCTGAGCGGGATTGCCGAACAGATCGACATTGCCTTTTCGCAAGGCCATCCACAGTTGCTGGGTGCGCAGGGCGGTATCGACGAACTTATCCGCATCAATCAACAGCGCTGGAAAAAGACCCTGGCGGTCGAAATCAGTTACAGCGTGGAAGGCCACAATCTGCATTTCGATCTGCTGATGCTGTTCACCGAAGATTCGGTCGAGCTGCTTACCAAAAAACTCGCCTACATGATGAGCTGACCCATGAGCAACGCTATTGAAATCAACGAGCTTCATTGGTTGCTGGCCGTCACGCAGAACATTGACGTAGGCATCGTGGTGCTGGACCTGAACTACCGCGTGACGGTCTGGAATACCTTCATGGAAAACCGCTCCGGCGTGGTGCCCTACGTGGCAGTCGACAAGACCTTTTTCGAGATTTTTCCGGAGGTCAACGCGAAGTGGTTCAGCAAGAAAATCGACAATGTCGTGACCCTCGGCACACCGGCGTTCACAATCTGGGAGCAGCGGCCGTATCTGGTGCGCTTCAAGAACTATCAGCCGATCACCGGGCAGGAGGAGTTCATGTATCAGAACACCACACTGTTCCCGCTGCGTTCGACCACCGGGGCGATCAGCCATGTGTGTCTGGTGATCTATGACGTCACCGACGTCGCGGCCAACCGCAATCAGTTGCTGGCGGCCAACGACAAGCTGCAGCAACTGTCGGGCTCAGCGAAAAGCTGACCCGCGCCCGGGCTTGGCGATGAATGAAACCGGCACTGCGGGCTTGATCCCGCTCGTGCTAGGATCGCGATTTTTCCGCTGACGCTCAGGGACATCATGCGACCTCAAGCCACCCTCACTGTTTTGCCTGTCGAGCGCCCGCTGGTCGGGCGTGTCAGCCCGCCGGGCTCCAAGTCGATCACCAACCGGGCATTGTTGCTGGCCGGGCTGGCCAAAGGCACCAGCCGCCTGACCGGCGCGCTGAAGAGTGACGACACGCGCGTGATGTCCGAAGCCTTGCGTCTGATGGGCGTGCAGGTCGACGAGCCGGATGACAGCACCTTCGTGGTCACCAGCAGCGGGCACTGGCAGGCGCCTCAGCAGGCGCTGTTCCTCGGCAACGCAGGGACGGCGACACGCTTTCTGACCGCGGCACTGGCCAACTTCGAAGGCGACTTCGTGGTCGATGGCGACGAATACATGCGCAAGCGCCCGATCGGCCCGCTGGCCGATGCCTTGCAGCGCATGGGCGTGGAGGTCAGCGCACCCAGCGGTTGCCCGCCGGTGGCGATCAAGGGCAAGGGCGGTCTTGAGGCCGGTCGTATCGAAATCGACGGCAACCTGTCCAGCCAATACGTGTCGGCACTGCTGATGGCCGGTGCCTGTGGCAAGGGGCCTGTGGAAGTTGCATTGACAGGCAGCGAGATCGGCGCACGTGGTTACCTCGACCTCACGCTGGTGGCCATGCAGGCGTTCGGTGCCGAGGTTCAGGCCATCGGCGACGCCGCCTGGAAAGTCTCGGCTACAGGTTATCGCGCTACGGATTTCCACATCGAGCCGGATGCCTCGGCGGCCACCTACCTGTGGGCTGCGCAAGCGCTGACCGAGGGCGCTATCGACCTGGGCGTGGCCAGCGACGCGTTCACGCAACCCGATGCGCTGGCCAGCCAGATCATCGCCAGCTTCCCGAACATGCCGGCCGTGATCGACGGTTCGCAGATGCAGGACGCGATTCCGACGCTGGCCGTACTGGCCGCCTTCAATCGTCAACCGGTGCGCTTTGTCGGCATCGCCAACCTGCGGGTCAAGGAGTGCGATCGCATCTCGGCACTGTCCCACGGCCTGTGCGCTATCGCACCCGGCCTGGCGGTCGAAGAGGGTGACGATCTGATCGTCAACGCCAACCCGGCGCTGGCAGGCACTACGGTCGACGCATTGATCGACACCCACTCCGACCATCGTATCGCCATGTGCTTTGCGCTGGCGGGCCTGAAGATCGCCGGCATCCGCATTCTCGACCCTGATTGCGTCGGCAAGACCTACCCAGGCTACTGGGATGCACTGTCTTCGCTGGGTGTGAACATTCAGCGCTGACAGGCATGGGCGCAGCCGTTTTTCAAATCCCGAAAAACGGCTGCATCATCCGCGCCAGCAGTCCCTGAAAACGCAGCTTCGATTCAGTGGCCAGCACGCAAATGCATTCCCGGTCAGGGTAGGCGATGGGCTGGTGATGGATATGGCTGTCCAGGTCGGCCACATCGTTGAGTCCGAACTCTCCCTGCACGTCGTAATACGCGCCCTTGAGGACCATGGTCATCTCGCCGCTTTCGTGGCTGTGGACCGGCATGCTCACGCCGGGGGCGATTTTCAGCAGCATCAGGTTGCCCTGTTCGATGCCTTCGGCGCGTACTCGTTGTACGCCGGGGATCAGGGTCTTCCATTTCAGCGTGCTCAGGTGTCGACCAAAATGCGCCTGCATGCAGACCGGCATCAGGTCAGGGTCCTGATTGGCCGCCGGCATCGAGTGCAGGGCGGGTACAAGTCCCGCTTGCTGCTCGTCAAGCCGCGCCAGCATGGCCGATCTGCCCTTGAGCGGCACCACACTGCTGGTGTGCTGCTGCATCAACACACCGCCAATCGCCTCGGCCTGCCTGAGCCGCGCCCGGCACTCGGCGCAGCGTTCCAGATGCGCGGCAGTGACTAACGAGATGACCTGCGACAGCGCCCCTGCGGCATAACTGACCAGCGTGGCGTCGTCCGGATGATGTTGTGGACCCATCATGATTCCTCTATCCGCGAGCGCAATTTTTGAAACGCCAGGCGCAGGCAGGACTTCACCGTACCGAGCGGCATACCCAGGCGTTCGGAAATCTCCCGGTGGCTGAGCGCTTCGAAATACGACATTCGCAACACTCGGGCCTGATCGGCGGGCAGGTTCTGGATGGCGATGTTGAGTTGTTGCTCCTGGCGCTGGCTGTAATCGAGTGTTCGATCTACCGGAGCCTCCAGACGTTCGAGTTGTTCCAGTGAGTTCTGCACCTGCACCCAGCCACGGTCCTTGCGCACACTGTCGATGTACAGGTTGCGTGCGATGCGAAACAACCATGTCCCCAGGCTGGCCTTGGCCGGGTCGAACGAGTCGGCCTTGTGCCACAGTTTGAGCAGCACCTCCTGCACCAACTCTTCGGCCTGACCTTCTGGCACGTTCAGCCCGGTGAGGTAGCGCAACAGGCGCGGAGCGAAGTGATCGTAAATGCGCATGAAGCTGTCGCGGTCCCTCTGGCGGGCCACGGCGGTGACTTCATCGATCCAAAGTCGGGTGATTGTCGATTCGCTGTGAGAGGGGGACAAGTGACAGAAGGTCCTGAGACTGGCAGTTATGCGCATGATCCACCTTCTGATCACTATTGTGTGGGTTTGGTTCGCGATGCAGAGGTGTTACGTAACGGGGTGGGGAGTGGATCACAGGGGGGCTGTTGCGAAGGATGTGGCAGATGTTGCGTTTATGGATGGCGTTACTGGCTTACCCAGTCTTCTACTCGCAGCCCCTCGACGCGTCGGAATTCACGCTGATTATTAGTGATCACCACCAGGCCTAGAGAGCGGGCGTGTCCTGCAATCATTTGATCGTACGGGCCGATCGGTGTGCCTGATCTAGCCAGTTCGGCTCTGATCATGCCGGTATGAGCCGCAGCGTCGCTGTCGTAAGGGAGCACTTCAAGACGCGCTGTGAAACCCTCTACAACGGCAAGGTTTCTTTCGGGGCTCAAAGGCTTTTCTGCGCCGTAGACAAGCTCCATCAACGTGATCGCGCTGATACATAGCTGTCCGTGATGGAGGTTGGAGGCTTCACGTAACGAAGTGGGCTTGTTCTTTATAGTGAAAATGCAAATATTGGTGTCAAGCATGTACTTGAGCATCAGAGCGATTCGCGCTGCTGTTCGGCTGGTTGTCCGCGCTCTGCCATGAAATCATCACTGACATTTTCACCATCGAACCAGCTGTTCCACATTTCACCGACGGGGGAAATAATGCGGGTTCTGCCCACGGCTACGACATCGACACGTTTCACGTCGTCGGGCAAGGCCACCGCTTTTGGCAGTCGGACAGCCTGGCTTCGATTGCTTTTGAAGACCTTGGATTGTTCTATGAGTGATTCATCCTTGGCTGATGTATCGGATGAATAAGAATGTGTTTTTTTGGGGATATGTCAACGGGATATCCCGGCCCGTTCTGTAACTTGAAATGAGGCACCAGGACACTTATTCATGACCCCCGCTTCAGGTCCTTGTAACGAAGACTGAACTCCAGCGTCACTGATTCCCCTTGCCGCAACAGCTTCAACCCCGGCCGTCCTGGCAAATGATGGGCGTTGACCGGGTGGCTGACCGGCTCGAAACAAAAGAAATCCAGCCCCGGTGGGCAGAACACCAGAAAGTAATCGCTGCCGGTGGCCTGGCAGTGCAATTCATAGCCCAGATCCGGCTGGCTGATGATGCTCTGGCCATCCCAGCCGGTGAAACCGTTGTCCAGCCGTGCTTCGGGCAGCCTGTTGCTGTGCTGGAAGTCCCATTCGGCGGGCAGATCCTGCAACTCATTCGGCAAACCTGCCTCGTCGCACAGCCAGACCTGCGCAGCTTTGGCCTGCAAGCGTGTGTAAGGCGTGCGTGGCAGGTAAGGGTGCAAGCCCAGGCCGTGCCACATGGCGCGGCTGTCCAGATGAGTGGTGGTCAGTTCGATACTCAGTTTGCCGTCGTGCAGGGTGTAGCGCAGGTGCGCGCGGTAGGCGAATGGCGTCTGGCTGTCGAGTTGCAGGCAGACCTGCTCAGCGCTCTGTTCGATGACGGTCCATGCCTGCTGCCAGGCGCTGCCATGAATCGGCAGCGGGTCGTTGGCGCTGTTCGGCTCCAGGGCCAGCCAGCCGTCTGGTGTCTCGAAACCGCCGTTGCCGATCCGGTTCGACCACGGCGCCAGCGGGTAGCAGGCCAGCCGACGGGGCGTCTCGGCCGCCAGAGCCTGTTCGTCGCTGGCGCGCAGCAGGGGTTGCCCGCTGGCCAGGACGATCCAGTTGACGATACTGCCGCCGATGTCGGGGGCCAGTGTCAGACGGGTCAGGCCATCTTCAAGGGTCAGTACGTTCGTGGACATGCTTCAAAGCCTTTCTGGATGATTGGGAGTCAGGCGACTGGGCGCGACGCCAGGTCAGCAGCACGATACCGCTGACGACGATCAGCCCGCCGACCACCTGACCGCTGCTGAGCAATTGATCGAGAATCAGCCAGCCAAACAGCAGGCTGGCCACCGGCTCGATGTTCATCACTGGCGCGTTGCGGGCGATGTCCAGCCGTGCCATGCAGATGAACAGCAGCGAGAAACCCAGACCATACAAAACCACCAGACTGGCCAGTGCGGTCCAGCCGACAGAACTCGTCGGCAGACCCACGCCACCGGGCAGCACGCCGCTGCTGCCGGCAATGGCCGCGACGACGAACACCACGGCCATGGTCAGCATGCTGCGTACGCTGCCGCGCATGCCGGCCAGTTTGTTATCGGTAATCCACAGCGCAAAGGCGAACACCACCGCAGCGGTCGACGCGTAGGCGACACCCTCCAGCCATTGCGGCTCGCTGCTGCCGGGGTTCGACAGGCGCTGTGGCACGTCCAGCGCCAGCGTCAGGCCAAACAGAATCAGGCCCATCAGGCCTGCGGCACGCCGCGTCGGCCGGGCACCGCCCAGTGCCCAGGTCAGCAACGCCAGCAGGATCGGCGAAACATTGACCACCAGCAAGGCCAGGGCCACCGGAATACGCGCTACCGCCGAGTAGATGCAAAAGCTTTGAGTGGCGATCAGCAGCCCCAGAAGCAGCTGCCAGCGCCAGGTACTCGCGGGCAGACTGAGCCTTTCGCGCTGCCAGAGCACCAGACTGGTCAGCGCCAGCAAGGTCACGCCGGAGCGACAGAGAATGGCCAGCAGCAGGCCGGTGTCATGATCGAAGGCAATGCGTGCCGCGATGTGGTTGCCGGCAAACGAACAGGCCAGCAGCGCCAGAATCAGCACAGCAATGTGGCGCGGAAACAGGGCAGGGGCAGACATACGCAAACCAGCCTCCTTGGCTGGACAACAGGAGTGCATGCCGGAGCGCTTTCAAGCGCTCCGGCAGCCTTGCAACAGAAGACTTTAGAGCACGACGCTCGGCAGCCACAACGAGATGGCAGGAATGTAGGTCACCAGCATCAGCACCAGGAACAGCGCGACATAGAACGGTACCAGCGCTTTTACCGTCGCTTCGATGGTGACTTTACCCACCGCGGCACCGACAAACAGCACCGCGCCCACCGGCGGGGTAATCAGCCCGATACCCAGATTGACCAGCATGATCATGCCGAAGTGCACCGGGTCGATACCGACGCCAACGATGACCGGCAACAGAATCGGGGTCAGGATCAGAATCAGCGGCGCCATGTCCATGACCGTGCCGAGCAGCAGCAACATCACGTTGATGCACATCAGGATCACGTAGCGGTTGTCCGACAGGGTCAGGAACGCGGTGGTGATCTTCATCGGGATTTCCATCAGCGTCAGGATGTAACCGAAGCTGGCGGCAAAACCGATCAGGATCATCACGATGGAAATGGTGCGTGCCGCCCGGTGCATCAGTTTGGGCAGATCGCGCCATTTGTAATCGCGGTAGATGAACATGGTGACGAAGAACGCCCAGAGCACGGCAATGGCTGCCGACTCGGTGGCCGTGAAAATCCCCGACAGAATGCCGCCGAGAATAATGACCATGGCCATCATGCCCCAAAGCGCTTCACCGGCAATTTTCAGTGCCTGGCGCAGCGGGATCACTTCACCCTTGGGGTAATTGCGCTTGCGCGCGAAGATCATGCACAGGCCCATCATCACTGCGCTGAGCAGCAGGCCCGGGAGGATCCCGGCCATGAACAGCGATGCGATCGACACCGTGCCGCCTGCCGCCAGCGAATAGAGCACCGAGTTGTGGCTGGGCGGCGTCAGCAGCGCCTGCACCGAGCCGCTGACGGTCACTGCCGTCGAGAAGTCCCGCGGGTAGCCGTTGCGTTCCATTTCCGGGATCAGCACCGAGCCCACCGAGGCCGTGTCGGCCACCGAGGAACCTGAAATCGCGCCGAAGAAGGTCGAAGCCACGATATTGACCAGCGACAGGCCGCCACGCACGAAGCCCACCAGCACTGCGGCAAACGCGACCAGGCGTCGCGACATGCCGCCTTCGGCCATGATTGCTCCGGCCAGTACGAAGAACGGAATTGCCAACAGCGAAAATTTGTTCACGCCGCCCGCAATCTGGATCATCAGTGCATCGGCCGGGATGTCGATCCACCAGGCGCCGATCAGGGCTGAAAGGCCCAGCGCGTAGGCCACCGGCATGCCGATCAGGATCAGCGCGATAAAGCTGCCCAACAGTATAAAAGCGTCCATTTATGCGGCACCTTCGCTTTCTTCAATGACGTCGAAACGCATGACCGCGCGATGACTCTGGTCACCCAGCAACAGCCTTTCCAGGACGAAGACCAGGGTCACGAGACCGCCGAGGGGGATCGGCAGATAAGAGATACCGACGCGCAGAAACGGCAGTTCGCCGACGAATTGATTCCAGGTGGTGGCGCACAGCTTGAAGCCCTTGAAGATCATGAACAGGGCGACGATCGCCATCAGAATCTGCACCACCACGCCGGCAACTCTGCGCACCTGTTGCGGCATGCGGTCCACGGCCATCGACACGGCCATGTGCGCACCGGCCCGGTAACTGGCGGCGGCGCCGAAGAAGGTAAACACCACCATCAGCAGGATGGCGGTGGGTTCCGGCCAGCTGGAACCGCTGCCGAGGATGTAGCGGGCAAAGATGCCCCAGGGGATGATCAGGGTCATGATCAACACCGACAGACCGGCAATGCCGATGCAGACCCGGTAAAGCGTGTCGTTGATGCGCAATAGCGTATTTTTCATAAGGCTCACCACTGCGGCGACGAACGAGCTGGTGCTCGTTCCCGCTGCTTGATCGGGACAGGCTTATTGGGCCGCTTGTGGGGTGCTCGCAGTGGTCTGGACCGCTTCGATGCGGTTGATCAGATCCTTGTAGGGCGCACCGAATTTGTCGCGTACCGGCTGGGTCGCGTCGTAGAAGGCTTTCTTCTGCTCAGGCGTCAGCGTGATGAACTCCACGCCAGCAGTCTTGAGCTTGGTCTCGGCATCGGCTGTCGACTTGTCCCACAGCACGCGCTCTTCCATCTGCGCTTCACGTGCGAGCTTTTTCACCAGCGCCTGCTGCTCGGGGTTGAGCTTTTCCCAGGTGGCTTTCGCCATCACGATGGGCTCGGGCAGGATCAGGTGTTCGGTCATGGTGAAGAACTTGGCGTTCTGGTAGTGGTTGTGCTGGAAATACGTCGGCGGGTTGTTTTCCGCACCGTCAATGACGCCGGTCTGCAGGGCGCTGAAGATCTCGCCGGTGGCCATGGCGATGCCGTTGCCGCCCATGTCGTTAATGGTTTCGATGAACACCGGGTTGCCCTGAACGCGGATTTTCATGCCTTTGAGGTCGGAAATCTGGCGTACCGGCTTCTTGGTGTACAGGTTGCGGGTGCCGCCATCCATCCACGCCAGGGCGACCATGTTGAATTGCGAATTGGTGATCTTGTCGAGGATTTCCTGACCGATCTCGCCATCAATGATGGTGCGCATGTGCGCCTGATCACGGAACACGAACGGCAGGTTGAAAACGTTGACGTCCGGCACGACCGGGCCAACGATGCCGAGGCTGACGCGAGTCATCTGCACGGCACCACTCTGCACCTGTTCGACGACTTCCTTCTCGGAGCCGAGCACGCCACCCGCGTACATCTTGAAACTGATCTCGCCCTTGGACTGTTCTTCGAGTTTCTTGCCCATGTTCTGTTCTGCCACGACCGGCGCATAGCCAGCAGGGTGAACCTCGGCGAACTTGATTTTGACGTCAGCGTGGGCCATGCCTGATACACAGAAGGCCAGCGGAAGTGCTGCGATGAGAAGCTTGCGTTTGAAATCCATGGATATCTCCGATTTTGTTATTTTTGGTCGAGCTACGGGATTTTCGGTAGGGCGCTGTCAGCCCTGAAACGTGGGTTCCTCCAGGCCCTGGACGCCAGGTCGCAGGGCGAACACGCCACCGGCCAGCGGCTGATCGCCAATATCGCCACCCGGGCGAATCGACGTCACGAACAGGGTGTCCAGATTGGGGCCGCCAAAGGCACACATGGCTGGCTTTTTCACCGGCACGACCAGCGAGCGGTCGAGTTTGCCGGTGGGGGTGAAGCGGTGAATCAGGCCTGCGTCGTTGCCACAGATCCAGTAGCAGCCGTCGGTGTCTATCGCCGCACCGTCGGGACGACCCAGGTGATGGTTCATGTCGACAAACAGGCGGCGATTGTGTGGCGTGCCGCTGTCGGTGTCGTAATCGAAGGCCCAGATCTGTTGCACGCTGGGGTGTGAGTCGGACAGGTACATGACCTTGCCGTCGGGGCTGAACGCCAGGCCGTTGGGGACGATGAAGTCCTTGAGCTGCGCGTCCAGCGTGGTCTGGCCGGCACTGTAGCGATACAGCGCACCCACCCTTGCACCGGCGGCCATGTCCATGAACATGGTGCCTGCCCAGAAACGGCCCTGTCGGTCGCAGCGGCCATCGTTGAAGCGCATGCCAGCCTGCGCGTGTTCGACGCTGGCCAGAAGCGTGCTGATCAGGCTGCCGTCTTCGCAGGGCTGCAAATGAAAGATTCCGTTCTCCATCCCCGCAATCCAACCGCCGCGGCTGTCGGCGGCGATACAGGCGAGCATCTGCGGCGCTTTCCAGCTGCGCGTGCTGTCCTGACTGAAGTCCCAGCGATGCAACTCGCCCTTGGGAATATCCACCCAGTACAACGCTTGGTCACGCACGCTCCAGACCGGGCTTTCGCCGGTGGCGTTCTGTGCATCGACAATCAGTTCGGCATCCATGACGGTTCGTGTCTCCAGAGTGCTGCGAGAGGAAAGCGCTGCTTATTGGTCGCCGAACGGTCCTGAGGCCACAAAGGCACCGCCCTGGTAGAGCATTGCCGGGTCATCGGCTGCCGGCAGCGGCTGGGCGTCGACCTTCTCGCGAAAAACTTCCGAGCTGTCTTTCGGGGTGTAGTCCAGTTTGCTGGCCAGGCGGTTGTCCCACCAGACGGTCTTGTTGTCCGAGACGCCGTAGACCACGGTGTGGCCCACGTCTGGCGTGTACAGAGAGCGCTCGATCAACTGGGTCAGGTCGGCAAAGCTCAGCCAGGTGCTCATCATCCGGCGGTTTTGCGGTTCGGCAAACGACGAGCCGATGCGGATGCTCACGGTTTCGATGCCGTAGCGATCAAAGTAGAAGCTGGCCATGTCTTCGCCGTAGGACTTGGACAGACCGTAGTAGCTGTCCGGGCGGCGAGGGGAGTGCGCGTCGATGGTCTCGGTCTGCTTGTAGAAACCGATCACGTGGTTGGAGCTGGCGAAGATCACGCGTTTCACGCCGTGCCTGCGGGCCGCTTCGTAGATGTGGAACACGCCGCAGATATTGGCGCCGAGGATCTCCTCGAACGGCCGCTCGACCGATACACCGCCGAAATGCACGATCGCGTCGACGCCTTCTACCAACTGGTGTACGGCATCCTTGTCGGCCAGGTCGCAGACCTGAACTTCTTCACGGTCGTCGACAGCGGGCGCCATTTCGGCAATGTCAGAAAGCCGCAGCACGTTGGTGTAAGGGCGCAGAGTTTCGCGCAATACCTTGCCCAGGCCACCTGCCGCGCCGGTCAGCAGGAGGCGATTGAAGGGAGTTTGAGTGGTATGAGCCGATGCCATGAGAGAAGTCCCGATTGTTATTTTTGTCATCTGTTGTCGTATGACTTGCCGGATTATCGGCACCGCATACGCTGATTGTCAACGCGGCCAAGGTCTAAAAACGGACTGGGCACGCACTTGGCCGGATACATTTGTAACAAGGCAAAACCTGCCGTGGCCGACAGGCTCTGCCACCGGTTTCAAAGCAATGAAATAGGGTAGCTGACGAACACGCGATTCTCGTCGAATTCGTTGGTGCTGAAATCACGACGCAGGCTGGAGTTGCGCCATTTGACGTTCAGATTCTTCAGCGCACCACTTTGTACGGTATAGGCCAGTTCAGACTCCCGGCCCCATTCCTTGCCGTCAGTGATGTTGCCGGTGTGCACATTGTCGCCGCTGATGTAGCGGTTCATCAGGGTCAGACCGGGCACACCCAGCGTCGCGAAGTTGTAGTCATGACGCAGCTGCCAGGATTTCTCTTTGGCGTTGTCGTAGCTGGAGTTGTAACTGTCGTTGGCCAGCGTACCGCCACTGGTGCCGTTGACGCGCATCCACGCCGTGTCGCCAGTCAGCTTCTGCAGACCGACATAGAAGGTGCTGCCGCCGTAGCGGGCCGAGAGCAGCGCGTAGGCCGTCTTGTTATCCAGGTCGCCGGCCAGTTTGTTGCCGTCTTCCTTGCCGATGAAGTAACCCAGGTTCGCGCCCAGGGTCCAGTCGCCGAGCGGCTGGCTGTGCAGCAGGTTGAAGAATTGCTGCTGATAGATGTCCTGCAGCTCCGAGTACCAGACGCCTACCTGAGTGCGCTTGTCGTTGAAGACATACTCGCCGCCGCCGAAGTTGAAGCGGTCCGAAGTGAATGCGCCTCGCCCGTTCAGCGACATGTCTTCCATGCTCGCATCGTTGCGCGGGCTGTTGCCGCGGAATTGCCCGCCGTACAACGTCAGGCCGTCGATCTCCTTGGAGGTGACCTGGCCACCGCGAAACGTCTGCGGCAACGAACGACCATCATCGGAGCGCAGGATCGGCAGCACCGGCATCCACTCGCCGACCTTCAGTTCGGTCTTGGAAATCCGCGCCTTGCCCGCCACGCCCAGGCGCCCGAAATCATCGGCCGGACGACCGTCGCTGTGGATCGGCAGCAACTGAGTGCCACCCGTACCCTTGCCGCCATCGAGCTTGAGCGAATACAGCCCCAGCACGTCAACCCCGAAACCCACCACACCCTGGGTGAAGCCCGACTTGGCGTCGAGAATGAAGCTTTGTGTCCACTCTTCGGCCTTGTTCTGCGGCGCCGTACTGTTCGGGAAAGCCGGGTTGGTGAAATTACGGTTGAAGTAGGCGTTACGCAGGGTGAGCGTGGCCTTGGTGTCGTCGACGAAACCCTCGGCCATGCCGAGCATCGGGAAAATCAGCGTCATGCCGCCGACGCCCAGCAGGATGCGTGAGCGGGTAGTGTGAGATGTCATTATTGTTGTGCTCCCTTGTTTAGTGAAACCGTCCCCTTTCCTGGCCGCGCGCAAGCGGCGGCCGACACCTTCGAGGATTACGTGATGCCTGTCGCCAGGCATGGCCTCGACCTGCAGGCGGCCGAGTACCGTTCGCTGTGTTTCAGCGAATGTTGTGAATCGAGAAGGGTGTCTGGAAGTGCGAGTGTTCAGTAAACGAGGTGTCACTGATCAAGGCTTCGGTGATTGAGCCTTTACTGATCGGGCGGGCAGGCGCGGCGTGAATGTTCATAATGGACTGGCCTCGGTGTTGTTTTTATTTTTGGCGTTATAGGTTGTCGTACAACTACGGGGATTATTTGCAGACCGTCGCCGCGTTGTCAACGCACCCATGGTCGAGGTTTAACGATTCACCGGCCATTTACAGCGCTCTTGAAAGCAAAATTAAATGCGAGTGAACGCTGCGGGCGGGTGTGCAGTCCACCCGATAATCCCGTTCATTTTTTGGAGACTGCCGAATGAATCGTTTCACCCAGAAAGTCATCGTCGTCACAGGTGCCGGTTCCGGAATCGGCGAAGCGACCGCCAAACGTTTTGCCGAGGAAGGCGCAAGTGTCGTGCTGGTCGGCCGTAATCGCGACAAGCTGGCCAAAGTAGCCGCGCAACTGAAAGGCGAAGGGCACTTGGTCAGAGCCACCGATGTGGCCGACCCGAGCGACGTGGAAGCGCTGTTCAAGGAAGTGGCGACCCGCTTCGGGCGTCTGGATGTGCTGGTCAACAATGCCGGCATCGTCAAGTCCGGCAAAGTGACCGAGCTGGGCATAGAGGACTGGAAAGAGCTGATGTCCGTTGACCTGGACGGCGTGTTCTATTGCACCCGCACCGCCATGCCGGCACTGATCGCCAGCAAAGGCAACATCATCAATGTCTCGTCGGTGTCCGGTCTGGGCGGCGACTGGGGCATGAGCTTCTATAACGCGGCCAAGGGCGCCATCACCAACTTCACCCGTTCGCTGGCCATGGACCATGGTGCTGACGGCGTGCGCGTGAATGCCGTCTGCCCCTCACTGACCCGCAGCGAGCTGACCGAAGACATGATGGGTGACAAAGCATTGATGGCCAAATTCATGGAGCGCATCCCATTGGGTCGCCCGGGCGAAGCCGAAGACGTCGGCGACGTGATCGCCTTCCTGGCCAGCGACGACGCGCGCTTCGTGACCGGCGTCAACCTGCCAGTCGATGGTGGCCTGTCGGCGTCCAACGGGCAGCCGCCACAGGCGTGACGGTCAGGAGTGCAGAAACAATCAAGCCCGGTAAAGACCGGGCTTGATTTCAACACAGGGTGGTCAGATCCGGAAGTGGCTGACCATCGTCTGCAACTGCCCGCCCAGGCGCGCCAGCTCAACGCTGGACGCAGCGGTTTCTTCACTGGCCGAAGCGGTCTGCTCGGACACATCGCGCACGTTGACGATGCTGCGGCTGATTTCTTCAGCGACTGCGCTTTGCTCTTCAGCGGCGGCGGCAATCTGCTGGTTCATCGCCTGAATGCTCGACACCGTTTGCGTGATGCTGCCCAGCGACGTGCCAGCCTTACGGCTGAGGGTCACGCTGCTGACGGTCAGTTCGCGGCTGTTAAGCATGATGCTGGACACTTGGCGCGTACCGCTCTGCAATGCAGCGACCAGTGTTTCGATCTCCACGGTGGATTGCTGCGTACGTTGTGCCAGGCCGCGGACTTCGTCGGCAACTACCGCAAAACCACGTCCGGCTTCACCCGCACGGGCCGCTTCGATAGCCGCGTTGAGCGCCAGCAGGTTGGTCTGTTCGGCCACCGCCTTGATGACGTCCATGACCTTGCCGATCTTGTCGCTTTCCTGCTCCAACTGAGTCATGGCATCGGCGGAGCGACCCACTTCGTTGGCCAGACGCTCGATCTGGGCGATCGCTTCACCCACCACCTTGTCGCCGTCACGCGCTTCGCGGTCGGCGTTGGAAGCGGCCTGCGAGGCCTGTTCGGCGTTACGCGCCACTTCTGCAACCGTCGCCGACATCTCGTGCATGGCGGTGGCGACCTGATCGGTTTCGACTTTCTGGCTGTTGACGCCAGCGCTGGTCTGTTCGGTAACCGCCGACAGTTCTTCGGCGGCACTGGCGATCTGTACGACGCTGTCGCGAATACCGCCAATCAGCTCGCGCAGGGTGGTGCCCATGCGCTGGATGCCTTGCTGCAGAACGCCGAGTTCATCACGGCGTGTCACGGCCAGGGTATGGGTCAGGTCACCGGATGCAATACGGTCGACCACCGCCAGGGTTTCCTGCAGTGGACGGGTAATCTGCCGGGTGATGATGACTGCGGCGATGATGCCCAGAATGATAGCCAGCAGTGTGCAGACAATCTGCGTGGTACGCGCCTGTGCGCTTTCCTGATCGCGGCGATCCAGTTGCAGCTTGTACATGTCCTCGCTGATCTTGACGATATCCTGCCCTTGCGTGGTCATTTCCTTGCGCGCCTGGACAATCGTGCCCGTGGCGGCCTTGAAGTTTTGCAAGGTCGTCCGGTACGCCATCAACGAGGTTTCCAGCTGCCTGAGCTGATCGGCCTGAGTGCCGCTGAAGGTCGCCTTGAGCACGTCCAGATCCTTGATGGCCGCATCCAGTTTCGAAACAGCTGCCTGCTCGGTCTCGGGCGTGGCATTGGTGGTGTAGCCGCGCACTTCATAGCGTGCGAGTCTCAAGTCATCTTTTGCGTCGGTGACGAGTCGGTACTGCTCGAAGCGGTTGGCGTCAGCCGGGTCCATGTTTTTGACTTCAGTCACAAGCTGCTCGAATACCGCGAGGCTTTTGACAGCATGGGTCGTCAGCTCATCACGCGCAGCGGTACTGGCCTTGTAGCCACTGCGCATGTTGTTGAGGGACTTCTGGTAGTCAGCGATCACAATGCCCAACTGATCGAGCATTTTCAGATTTTCGGGACTTTTGAACGAGGCGCGCAGTTTTTCCTGATACGCCTTGAAGCTGTCCAGCGAGGTCTGCACGGTTTCGGCAACCTTCTCGTCGCCATCGGCCACCATGTACTGGAGGCGTGTCACGCGCAGTTTGGTCAACTGGGCATTGAGTGAAGTAATGTCACTCATCCAGTTGCTGCGATTGATCAGCCCGCTCATGCTGGTCCAGCCAGTCAGAGCAAGAATGGCTGTAAAAACAAGTACTAGACCGAAGCCAAGGGCCAGTTTCATATTCACGCTGATGTTTGCGAACCAGCTACTCATTGAATTCTCCAACAACTGCCATTGAAACGGTCTTCTCCCTGAAAGGTATGGCATACAGGTCAGGGCGGGGTGAGGTATACAGACACTATCGGCAGGGACTGGCCAAGCTGAAATAAAAAATAAAGAAAGTTCCGCGACGCTCCGAATATTTTTTTCCAGGCATATCATTTGCGCCGGTACACCGTTATAAAGCACCGCGTAAGTCATTGAATTAGAACCGCCGCATTCCAGGAGGAACGGCACACTTTCGGCTGTGTTTACACGATTAAAACCCTATCCGTTGTAGGTTCATTGTGTGTGCAGGGCATGACATTTTTTGTGTCGCAAGTTGCTCTGACATCCGAGCCTGCTCCCAGCAGTCCTGTTGAGATGCCTTGTCATGAATTTGAAGTTTCGTCATAAGATTCTGCTGGCCGCGGCCGGTGTAGTGGTGCTGGCGTTCGCCCTGTTCACTTTGTACAACGATTACCTGCAACGTAAGACGATCAACCAGAACCTCGAGTCCTCCGTGGGCCAGGCGGGTCAACTGACTGCCAGCAGCGTCCAGAACTGGCTGAGCGGGCGTATTCTGGTGCTGGAAAATCTCACCCAGAACGTAGCCTTTCAGGGGGTCAATTCCGACCTCAGCGGACTGGTCTCGCAGTCTGCGCTGGTATCGACCTTTCAGTTCACCTATGTCGGTGACAGCAAAGGCACGTTCACCCAGCGGCCCAATGTGGACATGCCGGCAGGCTACGACCCTCGCCAACGGCCCTGGTACAAGTCCACCGTCGACGCGGGCAAAACCATTCTCAGCGCGCCTTATCAGGCTTCCGTGGGTGGTCTGGTGGTAACGATCGCCAGCCCGGTCAAGGCGGCAGGTCAGGTCACGGGTGTCGTCGGCGGCGATCTGAGTCTCGACACGCTGGTAAAGATCATCAACTCGGTCGAATTCGGCGGGCTGGGTTACGCCTTTCTGGTCAGTGGCGACGGACAGATCATCGTCAGCCCGGACAAGGAACAGGTGATGAAAAACCTCAAGGACATCTACCCCGGACAGACCGTCAGCCTGGACGCGCGCCTGCGTGAGGTGACCCTCAATGGTCAGCAAAGGCTGCTGTCATTCACCCCGATCACCGGGCTGCCCTCGGCTGACTGGTACATTGGCCTTTCGATCGACAAGGAAAAGGCCTATGCGCCGTTGAGCCAGTTTCGCAGCTCGGCGATGGTTGCCGTGCTGATTGCAGTGGCTGTGATTGCGTTGCTGTTGAGCCTGCTCATTCGTGCGCTGATGCGCCCGCTGACCGACATGGGCCGTGCGATGCAGGACATCGCTCAGGGCGAGGGTGATCTGACCCGGCGCCTGAGCATTCAGGGCAAGGACGAGTTCGCCGCACTGGGCGGTTCGTTCAATCAGTTCGTGGAGCGCGTGCACGCGTCCATCGTCGAAGTCTCCTCAGCGACGCTTCAGGTGCATGACCTGTCGCAACGGGTGGTCAACTCCTCCAACTCGTCCATCGTCGGTTTCGATGAGCAGAGTGCCCGAACCAACAACGTCGCTGCAGCGATCAACGAGCTGGGTGCTGCAACCCAGGAGATTGCCCGCAACGCATCGGACGCCTCGATCCAGGCCAGTGAGGCCCGCAACCAGGCTGAAGACGGTCAGGTAGTGGTCGAGAAAACCATCCACGCCATGAGCGCGCTGTCGGCCAAGATCAGTGATTCCTGCACGCAGATCGAGCAACTCAACGCCAGCACCGAAAACATCGGTCACATTCTTGATGTCATCAAAGGCATCTCGCAGCAAACCAACCTGCTGGCCCTCAACGCCGCCATCGAAGCCGCCCGCGCGGGTGAAGCCGGACGCGGTTTTGCGGTAGTGGCCGACGAGGTGCGCAACCTTGCGCATCGCACCCAGACATCTGCCGACGAGATCCACAAGATGATTGGCGGCCTGCAGACCGGCTCTCAGCATGCCGTACTCAACATGAATGAAAGCCAGACGTCGAGTCAGGAAAGTGTCGAAGTTGCCAATCAGGCGGGCAGTCGTCTGCGCGATGTAACACGGCGCATTGGCGATATCGATGGCATGAATCAATCCGTTGCTGCGGCGACAGAAGAGCAGACTGCTGTTGTCGAAACACTCAATATCGATATCAATCAGATCAACACGCTTAATCAACAAGGCGTGGCCAACCTTAATGAAACGCTCAAGGACTGTGCTGCGCTTTCGCAACAGGCCGGGCGTTTGAAGCAACTGGTCGACAGTTTCAAGATCTGACCGTATATCCAGTGATCCAGGCCGGGCCACTTACAGGTGGCCAGGTCTTTAAGAATGAGGGATTAAAAGCATCAGTGCATGTATGTTTCAGCAAACCCGCTGGACCGTCCAGCGTCATCCGCCCATTAAAAAAGCCTGCTCGGTGGCAGGCTTTTGGTCAGAGATCCTTTTTAACCTCTTTATCGATGTGCTTGTCAGCCTTGTGACGCTCTTTGTCGTCATGCTTCGCACCTTTGTCGACTTCGTCGGCGTCGTGCTTCATACCCTTGTCCACTTCCTTGGCGTCATGATCGACACCCTTATCCAGCTCTCGGTTATCGTGTCGGACACCCTTTTCCAGTTCACTCTCTGCAAAGGCGACTGGCGCTACCGCACCTGCCAGGAAGAGGGCGGCAGTCATTGAGAGTACGAATTTACGCATGCTTTGCTCCTTCATGAGAAATGCTGGCTCGTCTTGAGCCATCATTTTCGAGCATAGCTCATACCTGACAATCGGAATTGGCAAAGAAGTGTACTGAGCAAAAAAGCCCGGCATTTGGCCAGACTTTGCGGTGCGGTGCGGTGCGGTGCCTAGTCGGAAGAGTTAGCCGAGCGCCCTGGCAAGCCCGAAAGCTGTTGCTGAAAATAGCGCCGCCATACTCGTGGCGCCAGCGAGGAACTTCCAGGTCTGCTCGTTCATGGACTTGTGAAGTGATACTGCGAGCTCTGAAAGATCAGTTTTTGTGGCAGAGACGTCTAGCTTCGCCTCTACTCGAATAAGCCTGACCTGAATCTCGGACATCGCTGATTCGATCTTTTCTACACGCTTTTCCAATCTATCACCTCCAGGTGGGTCGGTCGGCCCGCCTTGGCCTTTGAGCTTTTCATATTGAGCCTGGAGAAGCCGAACATCAATATTACTGCTCGACATCGACATCGCCCTCAATTTCGCCTATTTCCTTGAGCAGGTCGATTTGCTCCTGAATACTGTCAAAAGCCATTTGCGCTGCTTCACGTGCTGCTGGCGTGAGGCTATCTGCACTCAGAAGCGCCTGGCTAAGATTCAGAACGGTAGCAAGATTTGCAACTCCAAGCCGATGAAGCCTTGAAACCGTCATTTTGAGTTGCATCACATCGTTGCCTTCCATAGCGCTTTCTTTCTCCGATTGCGTAGCGAATCACCCGAAATCAAATCGTTGCCACCGCAGGCTTGGCAGATGATCCAGCATGCAATTTGCGCAGGGTAGGTCGTGTCACGATACGCAAGCAAGGGAAGATAGGGTACGAATGATTTCAAGCCGGCGGCCGATATGGCTGGCACGATCTTGCCGAGCGGATGTGAGGGGGGAGCGTGGAACGGGGTCTTCAGAGAGGAGCCGAGAGAATAATAACGATGAGCAGGCATCGCCAGAAACAAGAAAGCCCGCACGAGGCGGGCTTCTTGTTGATTCACAGTGATCAGAAGAAAACTGTGAATCGGTACTTGGTGGCTACACAGGGACTTGAACCCCGGACCCCAGCATTATGAATGCTATGCTCTAACCAACTGAGCTATGTAGCCAAGTGGCGCGCATTATTCTCGGAGAACGCATATGTGTCAAGCGTTGTTGTGAAAAATAATTGCGTGCGATCAACCGGTTAGGTCGAAGCCCGGGTTGGAGTCAGGTTTTTCGGGCTTTCAGCGCAACAGGGTCTCCAGCATTTCCAGGTCATCGAATTCTTCTACTCTCTCCAGCATCTCGGCCATCTCCCGTTGATCCCTGAGCCAGGCTTTAAGGCTTTTCGGGTCGGTCAGTAACTGCAGTTCGTCCTGTTCCTCGTCGAGATGCTCCCGTATGGCTTTGACCTGCCTGGCACATTTTGTGTTGGCAGTCTTGGGTTTGAGGTCCTCGTACGGGTCCATCAGGAATTGTTCCCGGATCAGCATCTTGCGATCGTGGATCTCGTCTTCCAGCTCTCTGAGCTGTTCGCTCAGGATCCGGTTGAAATGCTTGAGGCGCTTGTCGGAGATGCTGTCGATGTGGCTCTGATCGATTTGCTCGATCTCCATTTGCATCTGTAGCAGCGCCAGCAGGTTGTCATTTTCATAGGCCTCGTTGACCCGTTGCATGAGCGCCGTTTTCCGCTCGCGCTCATCGGCATCCTGTTCACGGTCCGGGTGCAGCGCGCTGGCCAGCTTGCGGTAAATTTCGCGCAGTGACTGGCTGCCTTCAGCCTCTTCCTGCTCACGACGCAGTTCGCTGGCCGTCGGCTTTTTCGGCTTCTGTGCGCCTTGTGCCTGCTCGGCCTGTTCTCTCAGCTTCTCTTCAACATGCCGGGTCACGTCTTCGAGGGAGTCCAGGTCGACATCGTCGTCCAGTTCCACGCCCAGATCTTCTTCCAGCGATGATTTGAACCGCTGTCTTTGCAGGCGCTCCTCCTCGTCGTAGTCGTTGCCGGTGTATTTGAAGTAGAGATGCTTGAGTTCTTCATCGTGTTCGCCGCCAATGAGCGATGTGGTCAGGTCGCAGATAATCTCGAGCAGCGTGGCTCTGTCTTTTTTGGCCAGGCGGAACTGATCGAAAGCTACGTCAAGCAAGCGCAGCTTGTTCATCCCGTTCGCGGCCTGCTCACCGAGCATCGGAACCAGTTCTTCGATCCACAGCTTTTCGCAGGTGGTTGAAATCGAGAGCCACTGCTGCAAAAGCTTGCGCCTGGCTTCGAGCTTTTCCATCAGCGTATTGAATTTCTTCTGACCGGCGCTCAATTGCGGCCTGGACGGTTGCGCGACGATACGTGGCGAGGCGGGTGGGGTGGTCATGAAGACCTCCTTGATGGCGAGAGCACTGCTGCGTGTTGGTCGATTGTCGTTCCCCAGTCTACTTTTTTCGACCTTTTTGCGGGATGAATAAATGGCTGCCGTAAAGCACTCTTTTCGTCTGCCGAGCGGTCCGGTTCTTGCTTGGATGTGCCAGATAGCGCGTTTGAGAAGCTTTTTGACGCCAAAAACAATGAATGGCGACACTTTGCGTACCAATCTGAGGCGACGCGTATCGCCATTGAAACAAGAACATGGCATTTTGCTGTTAGTGTTTTTCCAACAAAAGGCATCGCCTCTGTTTTTGCAGATCTGGCAGGTGTTCACCGGGAGTCGCAGGACATGAACAGTCTTTTGTCACCAGGCATGCGCCTGATGGGACATTTTGGTTTTGCTCGCAAGTTTCAGGTCTTGTTCCTGCTGTTCATGTTGCCGCTGGCGGGCAGCGCATGGGTCATCACCAAGGAGTACAGCAACAAGCTCGATGTCATTTCCGGGGAGCAATCCGGCGTGCGTCAACTGCTGGCGCTCGACGATCTGAACATCGAACTCTCCGCCCAGCGCGACCATGCCGCCCGCTGGAAAGCGGCCGACATCCTGCGCGAACCAACCCCGGCAGCGAAGGCAGCGATGGCCAGCGTCGATGCAGGCATCCCTCGTATTGCCAAGGCGCTTGATGGCGTTCAGGCGGTACTGGTCGAAGAAAAAGCACCTGCCGATACCATGAACCGTTTCAAGGCGCTTCAAGCCGCCGTCACCGGTCTGGACACGGCATCATTGCGCACGGTCGGCTGGTGGCCTGATGGCTACGACCGATTCACTACGGTGCTGAACCTGGTTCAGGCACTGCGCGAGCAGATCGCGATGGACAGCGGTTTGATTCTCGACCCCTGGCTTGAAACCTACATGCTCATGCAGCTCTCCACCCAGCAAGTGCCGGACCTGATCGAGCGTATCGGTCGTCTGTCGAGTGTGGGGCAGACGTCGGTGGCATCGGGACAGTTCAGCTTGCAGAGCCGTCTGCAAATGCGCGACCTGCGTGGTCGCATCGATGATTCCAAGGACCAGATGCAAAAGGCTGCCGGCCTGCTGCTGTCCAAGCTTCCCGAGCAGTTACAGCCGTGGGCCGACAAGTACGCTGCAGTAATGCAAGTGCTGGAAGCACAGCTTAAGGTGATTGATGACGGTGTTTTCGGCGGCAGTATCAAGCTCAAGCCGGAAGAGTTTGAGAAGAGCATCGACACCCTGACCGGCAGTACGGCAGATTTGCGCAGGCAGTCGCTTGACGCGCTCAATGGACGCCTCGATTACTACCATGAGACTTCCAACACGGAGTTCATCCCGATGGCGGTGGTCTTCTGCGTTCTGGTGATCATGGCGATCTATCTGTTCGCCTGTCTGCAATCCTCGATTCGCAACAGCGCCAGAGGCATCACCACGCTGGCTGAATCCCTGCGTGACGGCAATCTGTGTGTGGAAGTCGCTGTGCAAGGCCGTGACGAGCTGGCTGCCATCAGCCGCGCGCTGAACGTCGCAGTGGTGCAACTGCGTACCAGCCTGCTGGGCGTCAATCAGGAAACGGTTCGCGTCGGCGATGCGGTGCTGACGCTGAATGCCCAGTCCAGTGGAACGCTGAGTGAGGTCGAAGACCAGCAACAACAGATCAGTCAGATCGCCGCAGCAGCCACCGAACTGGCTGCCACTTCTCAGGGCGTGGCCAGAAGCTGTGAACAGGCATCGGAAAGCGCCAGGCAGACCCGTCAGATTGCTCAGCAAAGCAGCCAGGACAGCCAGCGCACCACCGACAGCATCCAGCAACTCAATCAGCGGCTGACCGAAACTGCCGCCGCGCTGGGCCGGGTCAGCGAGCAGGGCCAGCAGATTCAATCGGTGGTGGATGCCATTCGTGGTATCGCCGAACAGACCAACCTGCTGGCCCTCAACGCAGCCATCGAGGCGGCACGCGCCGGTGAGCAAGGCCGCGGGTTCGCCGTGGTTGCCGATGAAGTGCGCAGCCTGTCCCAGCGCACCCAGGCCTCGACCGCTCAGATCGCCGGCACGGTCGACAGCCTGCGCTCCACCGTGACGCAGGCGGTCAACCTGATGGAGGCGGCCTGTGGACAAGCCGTCAACGATGCGCAGTCGGTGACCGGTCTGGGCGTCCGCCTGGGCGAAATCGCCACGGCAGTGCAGGGTGTGACCGATACGCTGGCGCAGATATCGACCGCCGTGGAAGAGCAGGCGACGACCGCTGATGAAGTGAGCAGCAACATCCAGCAGGTCGATCAGGCCGCAGGGCGTTTGCTGGAAGGTGCCCGTGCGGTCAATCAGGCGGCGGATACCTTGAGTCAGGGCAGTCGGGCGCTGAATGACAATACGGCGCGGTTTCGCTTGGGGTGATACGCCAAGTGGTCAGTAAAAAGCCCCAGTGATGGGGCTTTTTTATTCATCGAGAGACGATATTCATTTCAGCAGGTCGTGATAAACCTGCACCGTCGACGCGCACATTCTTTCTGCGGTGAACACCTCGTGGAAACGTGCCAGCGCGTTCTCGCCAAAGCGGGCCGCTTGCTGCGGGTCTTCCCACAAGCGGCGCATCGCTTCGCGCAACGCCAGCGGATTTTCCGGTGGTACAGCCAGACCGGTTTCTTCGTCGATATTCACGTAGGTCGTGCCGGTGCCGATCTCGCAGGAGATCATCGGCTTGCCGTACATCGAGGCTTCAAGCAGCGAGATGCCGAATGCTTCCGAGCGTAGGTGGGAAGGGAAGACCAGGGCGTAACACATCTGCAGCAGGCACGCCTTGTCTTCATCGTCCAGTCGACCGAGAAACAGCACGTTGCGCAGTTGCAGTTTCTCGGCCTGTTCCTTGAGCTCGGCCTCCTGAGGCCCACCACCGAGTATCACCACCGGGTAATCAACGCCCTCCAAGGTACTGAGCAGTGTGTGCAGGCCCTTGTAATAGCGCAGCACGCCGACGAACAGAAAGAACTTGCCCGGCACGCGCTGCTGCCATTCTGAACGTTTTTGCGCCTGGACCACCGGATAGGCCGACTGATCCAGCCCGTAGGGCACGACCACGGTCTTGTCGGCGAAGGGCTTCAGGGTCTCGCTGGTCTGCAGATAATTGGGCGAGGCCACCAGAATACGGTCCATGCGTTGGAGAAACTGGTTCATCAACGGGCTGTACAGCTTCAGCAGTGTGCGCTGCTTGATGATGTCCGAGTGATAACTGAGCACCGTTGGCCGGCCATGGCGGGTGGCGAAATGCACCAGATCCATCAGCGGCCAGGGGAAATGAAAATGAACCAGATCGGCTTCTGCGGCCATTTCCCTGAACTGACTGAAAACACTGGCAGAAAAGCCCGTGGACGCCAGATTGAAGTTTTCCTTCACGCGCGTGACCTGGTGGTCGGCGACCTGCAGGCGAGCGGGTGAGGGGGATGGGCTCAGCGTCAGCACCTGGCTTTCTACATCCTGCGCACGGCAGCCCTGAGCGAGCTGGAAAATGACCTGCTCTATCCCGCCGGTGGTGTCCGGGTAGTAGGTTTTGAAGAAGTGAAGAACCTTGATCATCGTCTGCCTGATTCAGCCATGCGTGCTGAGTCGTTCACCACGGGCTTTAAGGGTGTTTAAAAAGGAAAGGCCTGTCTACCAGGTAGACAGGCCTTATTTTGTAACTGCCCACCAATCAAGCGGAGGGCAACATCCAGCTCAGGGTTTCCCGAAGCGGCGGGGTCTCCCAGTCGTGGACCAACGCGCGCAGGCGAGCGTTGTTGCCGCACAAGGTCTTGACCTCATTGGCCCGGACAAACGCAGGGTTGATCTGAACGTCGATATCCTGACCCGTGATGTCCCGGCACATGTCGATCACTTCGCGCAGCGAGTGCGTCACGCCAGAGCTGACGTTGATTGTCTGCCCGACCGGGCGGGCTTCCAGCAGACCGCGGTAGGCGCTGACAACAGCGCGCACGTCACTGAAATCACGCCACACATCAAGGTTGCCCAGTTCGATGGTGCTGGCCTTGCGTGCGAAGTGCGAAACGATCTTGGGCAGCAGAAAGTTCTCTGCCTGCCCGACGCCGGTGTAGTTGAACGGCCTGGCGATGACGATGGGCAACCTGGTTTGCCAGAGGCTCGCCATGTATTCCATCGCCAGTTTGCTCACGGCATAGTCGTTGGCCGGTGCGGGCGGAGTCGTTTCATCCAGCATGCCGGAGGAAGCATTGCCGTAGACATTGGCGCTGCTCGCCAGCAACACACAGTCAGGCACCTTGCCGCAGGCATCGATCGCTTCGAGCAGGTTGCGGGTGCCGATCAGGTTGACCTGATAGAAAGCATCCGCTGCCCCATGCCCGACGAACGCCAATGCTGCGAGGTGCACGACGATATCCGGCTGAGTGTCTGCCAGCAGCTTGCGAAGACCTGCCACGTCTGCCAGATCCACCTGGTAGTAGCCGGGACTGTCCGAAGGCTGACTGCCGACGCCGAGGACTTCACAGCCCTGGGCGGCAAGCTCGTTCGCCATGAAACGGCCTGTAAAGCCGTTGATTCCGGTGATCAGTGCGCGCTTGCCGGCAATACTCATCAGAACGAAAAGCCTTTTTCATTACGACGCAGATCCGCTTCGACCATCATGCGGCACAGCTCTTCCAGATTGGTCTTCGGTTCCCAGCCCAGGACTTCCTTGGCTTTTGCAGGGTTACCGATCAGCAGCTCGACTTCGGTTGGGCGGTAGAATTTCGGATTGACCGAAACCAGTACCTTGCCAGTGTCCGCGCAAATGCCTTTTTCCGACTCGGCTTCGCCTTCCCACTTGATGGTCACACCGGTGGCCTTGAATGCCATGCTCACGAAGTCGCGTACGGTTTCAGTGCGGTTGGTGGCCAGGACAAAGGTGTCCGGCTCATCAGCCTGCAGCATGCGCCACATGCCTTCGACGTATTCCTTGGCAAAACCCCAGTCGCGCTTGGCGTCCATGTTGCCCAGTTCGAACGACTCGATCAGGCCCAGTTTGATCTTGGCAACCGAATCGGTGATCTTGCGGGTCACGAACTCACGGCCACGCAGTGGCGACTCGTGGTTGAACAGAATGCCGCTGGTGGCAAAGATGTTGTACGACTCACGGTAGTTGATGGTCATCCAGTGCGCGTAGAGCTTGGCGACGCCATACGGGCTGCGCGGGTAGAACGGAGTGCTTTCTACTTGCGGGATGGCCTGGACCTTGCCGAACATCTCGGAAGTCGACGCCTGGTAGAAACGGATCTTGGTGTTGACGATGCGGATGGCTTCCAGCAGGTTGACTGCGCCGATGCCGGTGATTTCGGCAGTGGTCAACGGCTGTTCGAACGACACGCCCACGAAGCTTTGTGCCGCGAGGTTGTAGACCTCGGTAGCGCCCGTGGTTTGCAGCAAGCGAATGCTGGCAGACAGGTCAGTCAGGTCATACTCGACGAGATGCAGATTAGGGTTGTTCTGGATCCCGAGCTCTTCTATACGCCAGAAATTGACGGAGCTGGTACGGCGATAGGTGCCGTAAACGGTATAGCCTTTTTCGAGCAGCAGCTCAGCCAGGTAAGCGCCGTCTTGACCAGTAATGCCGGTAATGATTGCTTTCATGCTATGTCTTTTAACTCCATCGAAGAACGGGGCCCCGGATTATTATCGAGGCTTGTACTGTATGTCTGGTGTGCAATGATACAGGTTAGAAAGCCTATATACGACTGTTTCACCCATAGATCCTTAGCTTTCAAGAGTGAGTGATCCGCGATCCGGAGTGTCTGGCGGTGCAATCGCTATGGCCATGAGGCATCATTGGGAGTCTTCAATCTCCGTCATTTTTCAAACGGGCGCTGGCTTGCCAGAAAATAGCTGATTTTTCGATGTTTTCCACCGTCAGACCCGGCTGGGCTTCATGAACAATTCAGCTATAAAGCGGGGATTTGTAGACTAGACGGTGACTATTCCAGCGAAGGCGATATAGTGCGCCCCCAGAAACCTTTTCTGCTTTTTACGTATCGTGGCTTCGTATGCCTCTCACAGGGCGAGCCTCGATTGAGGCCTTGAGTAACGTTGCGCGAAACGGAAACACTCAGGGTAAGCACGACTTCACCCTTTTCAGGAGTCATCAATGTTGGAGCTGTTCAGAAGCCTTTGGGGTTACCGGGGATTCGTCTTTTCATCTATACGCAATGAGTTTTCCGCACGATTCTCCCGTAGCCGCCTGGGTGGCCTGTGGATGATTATCAACCCGCTGGCACAGGTTGCGATCTACGCGCTGGTTCTCTCCAACGTTCTGGCTGCCAAACTACCTGGCATCGACAACAAGTATGCCTACGCGGTCTACCTGATGGCCGGTATGCTGGCCTGGAGCTATTTTTCTGAGATCATCGGTCGTTGCCTGACGCTGTTCATCGATCAGGGCAACCTGATGAAAAAGATGCGCTTTCCGCGTATTACATTGCCGGTGATTGTCGCGGGTTCATGCCTGCTCAACTACGTACTGCTGTTTGCCGCCATCTTGCTGGTCTTCGCAGCGTTGGGACAATGGCCGCACTGGCAAATGTTGTGGCTGATCCCGCTGACTATCGTGATTACTGCGCTGGCCGTAGGGCTGGGGTTGATTCTGGGCGTCTTGAACGTATTCATACGCGACGTTGGCCAGGTCATTCCCATTCTGCTGCAGGTATGGTTCTGGTTTACCCCGATTGTCTACCCGCTCAACATCATTCCTGAGCAATTCAAGAGTGTCATGGGCATCAATCCCATGTTTCCGATCGTCAGCGCCTATCACGATGTTCTGGTTTATGCGCGAGCGCCTGATCTGCAAAGTATGGCCGTCACTGCCTCTGTTGCTGTTGGGTTGATGCTGTTGGGCCTCTTCATGTTTCGCCGGGCGGCGCCGGAAATGGTGGATGTACTATGAGCCTGCTAAGTGTCAATAATCTGGGTAAGGCCTATCGCGTCTATGCCTCCGAGTTTCAGCGTATCGCTCGCTGGTTTGGGCTGAGTACCAAGCCCAAAGAGGAACATTGGGTTCTCAAACATATAAGCTTTTCGATTCACCCGGGTGAGGCTATAGGCATTGTCGGACAGAACGGCGCGGGCAAGTCGACACTGTTGAAAATGATAACTGGCACCCTGCAGCCGACTGAAGGCAATGTGCAGGTCAATGGACGCATCGCTGCGATTCTTGAGCTGGGAATGGGTTTTACCCCTGATCTGACTGGCCGTCAGAATGTGTATCATGCGGCAGGCCTCATGGGCTTCAATGCCGACCAGATAGATACCGTTATCAGCGAGATTGAAGCCTTTGCGGAGATCGGAAGCTATTTCGATGAGCCGGTGCGCACCTATTCGAGTGGTATGCAGATGCGTGTGGCATTTGCCGTCGCTACTGCCATCAGGCCTGAGATCCTTATTGTCGACGAGGCCTTGTCGGTAGGTGACAGTTATTTTCAGCACAAAAGCTTTGACCGCATACGCGAGTTTCAAAAGCAAGGCACAACCCTGTTGATCGTGTCGCACGACCGTGGGTCCATTCAGGCATTGTGTAATCGAGCGATCCTTCTTGAAAAAGGCACCGTCATCAAGGATGGCAAGCCCGAAGAGGTCATGGACTTTTACAATGCTTTGATCGCTGAAAAAGAAAACGCCACCGTGCAGACTCGAGAGCTGGAGGAGGGTGTTGTGCAGACGCGGTCAGGTAGCGGCGAGGCCACAATAGGCCCCGTTACTTTGCATAACGCTGCGGGCGAACGCATTGAATATGTGTCTGTTGGTGAGCCGGTTTCATTGCGTATTAACGCTCAAGTGAATAGCGCAATCCCCGAGCTGGTGGTGGGGTACTTGATCAAGGACCGTCTTGGGCAGCCAGTGTACGGCACCAACACTCACCATATGGGGTGCAAGGTTGTCGATCTACAGGCAGGCGAGTCGTTGGACTATGTGTTCAGCTTTGCGGCCAACCTCGGTCCGGGCTCTTACTCGATTGCGGTAGCGCTTCATACAACGGACAGTCATTTATCACGCAACTATGAATGGGTAGATCTGACGCTCGTGTTTAACGTAGTCAATATTTCGCAAAGCGAGTTTGTAGGACTGGCCTGGCTGCCGCCTGTTGTGGAGTGCAATCGATGACCCTTCCTTTCTATCGCGCCTTTGAGGACCGCCATCGTGGTTCCCGTGAGTTGATTCACGAGCGGCAGCAGGCATACTTTCCGTTCATTCAGCCTCTGGAACGATTGTATCCAGAGTCCAAGGCTGTGGATCTTGGCTGTGGTCGCGGAGAATGGCTCGAAATCTTGATTCAGACCGGTTTCGCTCCGCTCGGTATAGATATGGATAAAGGTATGCTCGACGCGTGTACCGAGCGCGGTTTGCCCGTTGAACTGGGTGATGCACTCAGTTCGCTGAAAAAACTGCCCAACGAAAG
Organism: Pseudomonas sp. SZ57; assembly: GCF_009495975.1. Taxonomy (NCBI): domain Bacteria; kingdom Pseudomonadati; phylum Pseudomonadota; class Gammaproteobacteria; order Pseudomonadales; family Pseudomonadaceae; genus Pseudomonas; species Pseudomonas sp. SZ57. The sequence goes on from NZ_WIBD01000003.1 coordinate 81,473, forward strand.
CCAGGCACTTGTTTCAGGCTTTCACATTGCAGAGCACATACCCTTCAAGGATCTGAAAGTCCTGGTCACAGAAGCACTACGAGTATTGAAGCCGGCAGGTCTACTGATTCTCGAGACGCCCAACGCAGAGAATCTGGTAGTAGGTACACACAATTTCTATCTTGATCCGACTCATGAACGCCCGATTCCGCACTTGTTACTGGATTTTCTGATCGAATTCTCCGGGTTCAGTCGATCGAAGCTGATGCGCCTTCATGAACCTTCGGTATTGGCAAATGGCGGTCCCGTTGATCTGATGGATGTTTTGGGCGGGGCTAGTCCGGATTATGCGATTGTCGCTCAAAAAATGGCATCAGCTGAACAGCTCGAGCTTTTTGACAGTGCGTTTTCGACGGACTACGGCCTTGCGCTCGATACGCTTGCCAAGCGATATGATGAACAGGCCTTGAATCGACTCCAAGAGATTGAGCAGCGTAATCAGAACGTGGAAGCTCTTTTAGAACAGCTAACGCTTCGTAGCGAGCAAGCCAAGCAGGACACTGAACATGCCGTGCAGCACAGCGAGCAATTGGAAGTTGTCGTTCATGAGCTTGGAGGACGTACTGATATAAATCACGCACGAATGGATGCTCAACTGCAAGAGCTTCATGAGCGCATGAATACCCAACTTCAAGAGAGTTATACGTACATGGACGCGCAGTTGCGAGAGATCGGCTTGCGCGCTGATCTTGCGGAGTCGCGCTACCACACTGTGCAGTTGTTGCAGGAAGACACGCTCCATCATGTAAAGCAGGCAGAGGATCGTATTGATGAAGCCTTGGCCACCATAGGGCAGCTCCAGACCAGGATTGAACTCCTGACTCGGGATTCTTTAACTGATGGACAGGCAGAGCAGGCTCAGGCGCAAGCGCAACTTGACGATTTGAATGCACGTTTGAATGCGTCGCTGGGCAATGCACATCACTGGTGGTTGCGCGCTACAGCCTATGAGCAGCAGTTGAATGCGGTGCACCGGAGCACGTCCTGGCGCCTTACTGCACCGCTGCGGTTCATCGCGCGCTGCATTTACTGGCCGTTCCGCCGCAGTCGTCCTACGCTCGGCCAGGCATTACGTCGCACCGTTCCACATGCGCGGCTGTGGCTGGCACGTAGACCCGCAATCGAACGTCCAGTCCTCGCGGTTTTGAAGTCGAGTCCTTGGCTTCACGCCAAGCTGAGCGGAATGCATCAGGCGACTGTGAACCCGGCACCTGAAACCATTATCAGCGATCCACCGCACGGCGTGATTGATCACGCACCACTGACCCAGCGAGGCCGCACCATCGAGAATGCCCTCAGGGAAGCTATGATTAGAGGGCAAAAATAATGCGCATCGTAATTGACATGCAGGGCGCACAAACAGAAAGCCGGTTCCGCGGTATTGGTCGTTATAGTCTTTCTCTGGCGATGGGCATTGTGCGCAATCGTGGTGATCACGAGGTTTATCTGGTCCTCAACGGCATGCTTAGCGAAAGTATTGAAAGCATCCGCGCAGCGTTTGTCGGCTTGCTGCCGCAGAGTCATATACGTGTATGGTATGCCCAAGGGCCGGTATCTGATATGGATCCGGCCAATGTTGTCAGGAGGGATGTGGCGCAGCGGATTCGGCAAGCCTGCATCAGCGACTTGAAGCCGGATGTAGTGCATGTCACTAGCGCGGTCGAAGGGTATGGCGACGATGCGGTCATTGGCAGCCCTCTCCTGGACACGACATCGTTGGTCAGCTCGACACTGTATGATCTGATCCCCTTTGTTAGTCCGGAGAAATACTTAGACAATAATCCCGTCTACAAAAAGCATTATCTGAACAAGGTTGAGGACTTCAAACACTACGGTCTTCTGCTTTCTATTTCGGAGTTTGCGAAGGAAGAGGCGCTGTCTCTGCTGCCGCTTGATAACTCTAAGATCGTCAATGTATCGACAGCCGCAGACGATGTTTTTCAACCGGTTACCTTGAGTATTGATGAACGCGCTGATCTTGAAAAAAAGTTCGGACTGCGAGAGAGGTTCGTGCTTTATTCCGGCGGAGCTGACGAGCGCAAGAACCTGCCACAATTGATCAGAGCGTTTTCAATGATCAAGACGGAGCAGAGCGACATTCAGTTAGTCTTTGCGGGAAAAATGCCGGATTTCCATGTAAACACTTATCTGGCACTCGCCGAAGAGCTTGGCCTGGGTCCAAGTGATGTCGTGCTAACAGGCTATGTCACTGACGCTGAGCTGGTGGCATTATATAGTTCATGTCAGGTGTACGTATTTCCTTCTTGGCATGAAGGTTTTGGTTTGCCACCGCTCGAGGCGATGAAGTGTGGTGCGCCGGTAATAGGTGCCAATACCTCTAGCGTGCCAGAGGTCATCGGTTGGCATGACGCGACGTTTGATCCGTTCGACGTTAAGGCGATTGCCGAGAAAATCCGTACCGTACTCAACGATGACTCGTTCCGAAATACCCTTGTCAGCCATGGTCTGCAGCGTGCCGAGAAGTTCTCATGGGGTCGCACTGGCATTGCCTCGGTCCAGGCATTCGAACAGGCTCTGGCCAATTTCAGACGTTCGGCTGACAGAATATCTCCGGAAAAAGATAGTGCATTGGCTCTGGTTGACGCATTGGCCGCAACAGGGCACTTGGGCTCTGGAGATCTGGATATCCCGCGCCTTGCCAAAGCCATTGATTTTTCTTTGCAGGGCCCTGCAGATAAACCAACGCTGTTCGTTGATATCTCGGAATTGTGCAAACATGACGGCAAGAGCGGAATACAGCGAGTTGTACGCAGCATCCTGGCCGAATGGCTGAACCACGCTCCTGAGGGCTATGTTGTCAAGCCGATTTATACGAAGGCAGGTGAGCCTTTTTACCGGTATGCAGCGCAGTTCACGACGTTGTTTCTGGGTAAGGAGGCCAGTGAAGCAGAAGAGGACGAAGTCATCAGCTACCGTGCGGGTGATACCTACCTTTGCCTCGATCTGTTGATGGATGTTCTGCCACATAAGCAGACTTATCTGGATACGATGCAGGCCCATGGGGTCAACATCTTCTTCGTTGTCTACGATCTTCTGATTCTTCAACTGCCGCACTGTTTTGTTGACAGTCTGCAGGCGCATTACGTGAAGTGGATTCACGCAGTTGCCCAGTACGATGGCGCGATGTGTATATCTCATGCGGTTGCAGACGAAATGCGCCAGTGGCTGGAGCACAATGCTCCCCCGCGTACTCGCCCTTTCCGCATAGGTGCTTTTCATCTAGGCGCAGATATCGACCAGTCAATGCCGTCCACCGGCTTTCCGGAAAATCCTGCTCTTCGCATCGAGTCGCTTGAGCCGTTCCCGAACTTTCTCATGGTAGGCACACTTGAACCCCGTAAGGGGCATGCGCAGACGCTGGACGCGTTCGAGCTGCTGTGGGCGTCAGGTGTCAAGGCGAATCTGATCATCGTTGGCAAGCACGGCTGGCTGGTGGATGATCTGGCGGCGCGGCTGATGAGCCATGAGCAACTGGGCAAGCAATTGCTGTGGCTGGATGGGGTAAGTGACGAGTATCTCGAGCATCTCTATAACCATTCCGATTGCCTGATAGCAGCTTCCTACGGTGAAGGCTTTGGTCTGCCATTGATTGAAGCAGCGCAATACAAACTGCCGATCATTGCAAGAGACTTGCCTGTATTTCGCGAGGTGGCGGGTGAGTTTGCCTGGTATTTCAATGGCGCGATTGCGCAGGACGTCGCCGATAGCCTGACTGAGTGGCTGATTCTTTTCGAGCAGAAGCAACACCCACAGTCTGGCGAGATGCCTTGGCTTACCTGGAAAGGTAGCGCGCAACAGCTCATTGGCGAGATAGAAAAGTACGCTTTTTGACGCGCCCTTCTTGGCTCAAGCTCTGATCATGTGCTGCAGGAGCAGTCCTGTGGCCTGAAAGCGGTGTGAGATTTAGGTCGTGGTGCTTACTCGTAGGCGTTCATCGGGACCTTGTACGAGGTGGCGTGTGTTGTCGTTTGGTCTGGTTGTAACGCCGTGTTACTTGCTAGATAGGCCTAAAAACCCTATCATTCCGGCCTATTTTTTGGGCGATTTCTGCGCGTTAATCAGCGTTTGTCAGCGTCAAAACCTTCAATACGGTAGTGAACAGCGTGATACCTAATTTAATACGAAGAATCGCCAACCTCGCTTACAGACTTACCCGAGGGATATTTCCCTTATCACTCATCTCATTCCTGATCGTTGGATCACTTGGCGTTCTGGTACACATGAGTGTTCTCAAAACACTCATGCTGACCTCGACGGACAGCTTCCGGTACGCCAACGCGGGCGCGATGATCGTTGCTGCCAGCTTCAACTATCTGATGAACAACAAGTCGACCTATCGTGAGACAAGCCTGGCCGGCAAGCGAATCATTGCCGGGTATTTGATCTATCTGACGATCACTTCTCTTGGGCTGGGTTTGAGCTTGCTGATTTCTGGAGAGGTCTACGACCGGATACAGATGCCTATGATTTCCGCGCTGTGTGGCATCGTGGTGGGTTCGCTCTGGAATTATTTCATGTCCTATAACTTCGTTTGGAAAATGCTGTCTCCAAAACCCAAGCCAATTGAACAGAATTAAGCAAAAATAATGAAAAAATTGATTTTTTTTGCCACCTATAACGAGGCAGGCAACGTAACGTCCATGATTGAGCGGATCACCGCTGCCGCACCCGATGCGGACATCCTCGTGGTCGATGACAGCAGCAAGGACGGCACCCTCGATATTCTGGCCACCTTGGCCAGGCCAAGCCTGAAAGTGATCGTGCGTCCAGGAAAACTGGGGTTGGGTACTGCCCACCTTCTGGCGTGGAAGTATGCGATTTTTCATTCATACGACATTCTGGTCACCATGGATGGCGACCACTCCCACGATCCCGCCGACATCCCGAAGCTGATTGGTGCTCTGGATGCCACGACAGATCTGGTCATCGGCTCTCGTTACGCTGAAGGCGGAAAGTGCGATTACACCGGATATCGTCTGCGTGTCAGTCAGGCAGCAAACAAAGCCGCCAGGCTGTTGCTTGGCATCAAGCTGACCGAGTTTACTACCTCTTTTCGCGCGTTTCGCGTCAGCCGGTTGAATGCAATCGACTTCGATACACTGGTCGTGGGCGGCTACTCATTCTTCCTCGCGGTGATTGTTCAGGCTTACCGACATGGCCTGAAACTATCCGAACGTCCGATCCACTTCCATGAGCGCAATGCTGGTGTATCGAAGATTCCTCCACTGGAAATCTTCCGCGGCATCGCTAATTTGCTCAGGCTGACGGCAATCAGTCATTTCACCAAGATTTCTCCTGCGGTGAACAACGTGATAATGAAATGCGAGAAATGCCAATGTGAATTCTCGCTGATCAAAGTAGATCAGCCGAGCGCAAAAGGCATCAAGGATGACGTTTGTTTGAGCTGCGGTAACCGTCAGCATGGTGCGAAAAGCGTATGACAGGCACTTCGACCAGTGATAGTGATGAGCGTCGCAAGCTGCTGCTAGGTGTTCTGCTTATAGTGATGTCTGGTGTAATTGCGGGTGCGATATTCCCGCTTACCCAGGCGTTAGCCGGGTTTCAGGATGGCGATGGGATCCTGACCTCGCTGATGTCGACCCAGAAGTTGACCTGGTATTTCTGGGGCCAGGACCGCCTGCTGAATTTCATACCCGCACTGGCCTCGCCATTTACAGATGTGGAGACCAATTTGAGGGTGCAGGTTTTTTTTCGAAGCCTGTTCGCGTATCTGTCCCCGTTGGGCATATTGATCTTCTTCAACAGAAGCCCGAAGTTTCTGTTGGTCGCAATTGCAATTACCAACGTCATATTGCTGGCTTGCCTGAGCCAATACGCTCATTTCAATTTCTATGTTCAGCACAATACGTTCGGTACATCGCTGGTCATGCTGGCCTTCGCTTACGCACTGACCTACTCAAAACTACCAAAGCCTGTGATTGCTGCCATTGCGTTGTTTGTGTGCAGTGTCGCTTACGCCACTAACTATGCGTTACTGACCTACGCGATCCCGGCGATCTTTCTGCTTGGCGTCTTGAGGTGGCCTTCCTGGGAACGATACCTTTCCTTTTTTGTCATCAATTGCCTGGCGGTTCTGATCGCGCGCTATCATAGCCAGACCTATGGCGTGGCACCTACTGAGCTAGGTCTTTTGATATCGCTTCAGGCCGTTATTGATGCCCTGCATGTCATTTATCAGAATCTTAAACTTGGCGCATTTCTGCTGTTCCTCGCTATCACATTCGTTTGTTATCAGATATCGGCAGAGAAAAAGTTTCTTGAATTAAGCGGCGTGTTGTGCGTAGCGTTGGCCATCGTTGTACTGTTGGCCAACACACTATGGGTTCAAATGAACCTACATAACATACGTTATTTCCTGACCAGCGAACTCATCATCGCCAGTGTGTTCGGTTTTGTCATCACCCGTACACTCATGCTGGGTCGGTACAAGTACGCACTGCTCATCCCGGGGCTTGCACTGGTGTACTGTGTATTTTTTCCTCTGGGTGGTTTCACAGCGACTTATAAAGAGCTGGTTGGTGCACCATGGCGCTCCAATTCCAGTGCCGTGGCCAATGTGGCTGTGGAAGAAAAAGCCGAGGTCATTGCTGGTGCTTTCTGGGACGTCTGGCCCGCTGTATTCGAAACCAAGCATCTGCAGCCTGATTTGCCCGTCTATGGCGCTGCGTTTCGTGGCGGAGTCCTCAGAGATGACTTCCTGGCAACGACAAAGGGCAAGGGCGAATTTACGGCGCTTTGCTTCTTCGACACCACTGAGCTTTGCGTAAACGAAATCGTTGGTAACTTCGGTGTCACAGGTGATAACCAACTGGTTGTCAAGAAGGCCGAGCCTATCGTTGTAGGTGAGAAAAAACTGCTCAAAATGGTGCTTGAAGTCAACTGACTCCAGATGTAGCTCCTGTCAGCAGCGCTAAACAGCGAAAGGGCGCGATACCGTTAAAAACGGTATCGCGCCCTTTATCGATCTGGCATCTCGAACCGCCAGATTCAGATCAGAAGACCTTTTCCTTCAGCACATTCTTCAAATACTGGCCGTAGCCATTCTTGATCAACGGCTGCGCAAGCTTTTCAAGCTGAGCGGCATCAATCCAGCCCGCGCGATAGCAGATCTCTTCCGGACAGGCGACTTTCAGACCCTGGCGTTTTTCCAAAGTGGCGATGTACTGGCCGGCCTCCAGCAGGCTGTCATGCGTACCTGTGTCCAGCCAGGCATAGCCACGACCCATGATCTCGACGTGCAGTTGCTTCTGCTCCAAGTACAGCGTGTTGAGATCGGTGATCTCCAGCTCGCCGCGTGCGGAGGGCTTCAACTGACGGGCCAGATCGACCACCTGATTGTCGTAGAAGTACAAGCCGGTGACGGCATAGTTCGACTTGGCTACCTGCGGCTTCTCTTCCAGCGACAGCACTCGGCCGCTGGCATCGAATTCGGCTACGCCATAACGCTCGGGGTCCTGCACGTGATATGCGAAGACCGAGGCGCCCGACTCACGGTTGCTGGCATTGAGCAGCAGCGACTGGAAGTCGTGCCCGTAGAAAATGTTGTCGCCCAATACCAGTGCCGATGCATCGTTGCCGATGAAGTCCGCGCCGATGGTGAACGCCTGAGCCAGGCCGTCCGGGCTAGGCTGAACTGCATAGCTGAGGTTCAGGCCCCACTGGCTGCCGTCGCCCAGCAACTGCGAGAAGCGCGGCGTGTCCTGCGGTGTGGAGATGATCAGAATGTCGCGGATCCCGGCCAGCAACAGCGTGCACAGCGGGTAGTAGATCATCGGCTTGTCGTACACCGGCAACAACTGTTTGGAGACAGAGAGCGTGGCCGGGTGCAAACGGGTACCCGATCCACCAGCCAGAATGATTCCTTTACGAGCCATGAGAGTCCTTAGCGCTGGATTTCGTCCAGCATGCGTTGTGCGCCTTGTTGCCAAGACGGCATCTTCAATTGAAAAGCAGTTTCGAGTTTACTCAAAGCCAGCCGCGAATTGCGCGGGCGCGGTGCAGGCACTGGATACGCTTCTGTGGGGATGGCGCCGATCTGGTCGGGTGCTACCTTTAATGCCACGCCATTACGTGCGGCGTGTTCCAGAACGAACTGTGCAAAGCCGTACCATGACGTCTCACCAGCAGCAGCCAGGTGATAGATACCTGCCAAGGCTGCCGGGTTCTGATCAGCGCGCACTCGATGCAGAATCTGCGCAGTGACGTCGGCGATCAGTTCGGCACCGGTGGGGGCGCCATATTGGTCCGCTACCACGTTCAACGAGTCGCGTTCGGCGGCCAGGCGCAGCATGGTCTTGGCAAAGTTGTGGCCGCGCGCCGCATACACCCAACTGGTGCGCAGTATCAATGCCTTGGCACCACTGGCCTGAATCGCCTGCTCGCCCATCAGCTTGCTACGGCCATAGACCGACAACGGACCGGTTGGCGCGCTTTCCTGCCATTGTTCTTCACCACTGCCATCAAACACATAATCAGTCGAGTAGTGAATCAGCCATGCGCCCAGTGCGGCAGCCTCGCTAGCCAAAACGCCCGGAGCTTCGCCATTGATCAACATTGCCAGATCCGGCTCGCTCTCGGCCTTGTCCACGGCCGTATAGGCCGCTGCATTGACGATCACATCAGGCGCCAGCGCACGAACCGTGGCGGCCAGGCGTTCCAGATCGGCCAGATCACCGCACAGGCCATCGGCACCCTGACGATCCAGCGCAATCACCTCGCCCAGCGGTGCCAGAGCGCGCTGCAGCTCCCAGCCAACCTGCCCATTCTTGCCCAGCAGCAGAATCTTCATGCGTCGCTGACCTCATACTGTTGCACGATCCAGTCACGGTAACTTCCGTCCATGACACCACTCACCCATTTCTGATTGGTCAGATACCATTCCACCGTCTTGCGAATACCGGTCTCAAAGGTTTCTGCAGGCTTCCAGCCCAGCTCGCGTTCAATCTTGCGCGCATCGATCGCGTAGCGGCGGTCATGGCCCGGGCGATCGGTGACATAAGTGATCAGCTCTGCATAAGTGCTGACCGGCTGACCGGTCTTCTGATTGATGACCTGACGTGCGGCGGCCGGAGCCAGTTCATCGAGCAGAGTACACAGGGTCTGCACGATATCGATATTGGCCTTCTCGTTCCAGCCACCGATATTGTAAGTCTCGCCCAGCGCACCGGCTTCCAGAACACGGCGAATACCTGAGCAATGATCTTCGACGTACAACCAGTCGCGGATCTGCTGGCCATCACCGTAGACCGGCAGCGCCTTGCCGGCCAATGCGTTGACGATCATCAGCGGGATCAGCTTTTCCGGAAAGTGGAAAGGCCCGTAGTTGTTTGAACAGTTGGTGGTCAGTACCGGCAGGCCATAGGTGTGATGGTAGGAACGTACCAAGTGATCACTGGCAGCCTTGCTGGCCGAATAAGGGCTGTTCGGCTGATACGGCGTGGTCTCGGTAAAAGCCGGATCGTTCGCGCCCAGCGTGCCATAGACCTCGTCGGTAGACACGTGCAGGAAGCGGAACGCAGCCTTGTCAGCCGCCTCCAGACCGTTCCAGTACGCACGAGCCGCTTCGAGCAAACGGAACGTACCCATCACATTGGTCTCGACGAAGGCTTCGGGGCCGGTAATCGAACGATCCACATGCGATTCTGCAGCGAAATGCACCACCGCGCGCGGGCGATGCTCGGCAAACAGCCGCTCCAGCAATGCAGCATCACCAATATTGCCGTGAACGAAACGATGCTGCTCGTTGCCTTCCAGCGACTGCAGGTTGGCCAGATTGCCAGCGTAGGTCAGCGCATCGAGGTTCAATACCGGCTCGCCATTACGAGCGCACCACTGCAGAACGAAATTCGAGCCGATGAAGCCGGCTCCGCCTGTGACTAGGATCATTGAGAGTCTCTTGAATTAGTGTTTGATCAAAGGCTGCGCGTTAAACCAAGCCGCTCTTGAGTCGTGCGTCGTTAATACCCGCTAACTGTGTTTCAATGGATTGAAGCCGCTCGCTCAATTGCAGTTTTTCGGCTTCGAGGGCGAAAATAAGTGCTGTTTCGTCTGCAAAATCGACGTCTTTTTTATCATATTTTGACTCGGCAGTGACAGGGTTTTTACTGTCGGCTTCGGAATTACTCTCTGAGCCTGGGGACCTAGCATAAGAGCGTTGCGTCGGTGCTTTGCTCACCGAGCCATCAAGGTGTTGAACCGGGACTACCAGATCTCTGTCACCTTTGACCACTCTAACCCCCAACTGAGTTTCCGAAGCCTTTTTGCGTTGGACGATGCACACAGAGTTAATGAACTCCACCGAGTAGATCTCCGATAACAGCTCCTCAGTAAGACGCTCTGTGATGCAAAAAGTAGAAAGCCGTTCGAGTCGTGAGATGGGGAGACCCCAGTGCTCGTAGTTAATGATGTCAGACAAGGCCTTGAAGAAGTTGATGCAAGATGTCGGATGATCCAGGCCGCCCTCATAGTCAGCCCAGTAGCTGCAGTGCAGGTCTTCCGCGACATAAATACCGTCGTAGCGCAGGCGAGAAAACAGATTGCTGAACGACTTTATGATGTCTGAGCTGAGGTGGGATCCATCGTCAATGATAATATCGAATTCGCTCGACAGTGAAGCAATGGAAGACAATGTGTTGGGCTGATTGATATCGCCTATGATAATGTTGATGTTGCCAGAGGCATATTCAAGCTGGGAGCAGGCCGGATTAATATCACAGCCTATAATGTGAGTGGCTTTTGGAAAATACTGACTCCAGATGTCCAGCGATCCACCGTTCTGCACGCCAATTTCAAGCAATGCCAGAGGCTTGTCCCGTAGCGAGTTGAACAAGCGAGAATAGGCTGGAATGTAAAGACTCCACTTGTCTGAAATGAAACCTTGATGGCACATATAGAGATCTTGAAGGCTTTTTAGCTCACTCATGGCACATAATCCTCTGGTGCGACTCAATCTTCACCAAACAAGTCTCGGGTGTATACCTTGCTCAGGCAATCCATAATGTCCGCAGACAATCGATTGGCAACGATAACATCCGACATTCTCTTGAAATCGTTCAGGTTCTCAATAACCTTTGATCCAAAAAAATCTGTGTCTTCCAGGACCGGTTCATAAACAATGACGTTAATGCCTTTGGCGATCAGCCTTTTCATGACGCCTTGTATTGAAGAAGTTCTAAAGTTATCCGATCCTGCCTTCATGATAAGCCGATAAACGCCGACCGTCTTGGGGTTCAGTTTCGAAATCGCATTGGCGATATAGTCTTTTCGCGTGGCATTTGACTCGACAATTGCCCGCACAAGAGTATTAGGTACATCAGCATAGTTGGCCAATAACTGTTTGGAGTCTTTAGGCAGGCAATACCCTCCGTATCCAAATGAAGGATTATGATAGTGTTCCCCTATGCGCGGATCAAGACTCACACCTTCAATGATTTGTTTTGTTTGCAGATTGTGAATGTCGGCATAGGTATCCAGTTCATTGAAATAAGCTACGCGCATGGCCAAGTAGGTGTTGGCAAAAAGCTTGATAGCTTCAGCTTCTGTTGATTCTGTCAGCAGGACAGGCGTGTCCTTTTTCTTAGCGCCATCCAGTAGGAGCTGAGCAAAGCGTTGTCCTTTTTCCGAGCGGTCACCCACAATAATTCTTGACGGATGAAGGTTGTCATAGAGTGCTCGGCCTTCTCTCAAAAATTCAGGAGAAAAAATTATATTTTTATAATTAAACTGGATGCGCATGCGTTCGGTGAAACCGACAGGGACTGTCGATTTTATTATTATCGTAGTGCCAGCGTGAATTTGAAGTGCATTAGCAATTACTGATTCAACCGATGAGGTGTCAAAAAAATTTGTGACAGCATCATAGTCGGTAGGCGTCGCGATGATGACGTAGTCGGCTCCCAAGTAGGCCTCCGAATCAACGAGCGTAGCTCGTAGATTCAGAATTCTTGACGATAAGTAATCTTTGACTTCCGGGTCTGACATGGGCGCATGGCGAGAGTTTATAGCGTCCACTTTCTCTTTGAGGACATCCAGAAGGATCACTTCGTTATGTTGAGCAAGCAGTATGGCATTCGACACGCCAACATAACCTGTTCCGACAATTGCAATTTTCATCTGACGCTCGTTTTAGTAGTGCTAGAGTGACGAGTCTACGGTGAGGTCTGTAGGTCATTAAGGTTAAGTATTATTTCTTTGTGAGTAGATGCATAAGTCAAAAGCAGCCTGATCTCTTCTGACAGATAAAAAGATTCTGATGTGCTTTTGGTTAGGGTCATCACAAAGCCCGCGTCACTGTCAGCGTCGGGATAGAGTTCCAGAACATCCAGTCGATGAATATAGTCTATGTGTATATGAATGTCAGCGCTGCCGTTATAAACAACTGAAACCTCCGGTTTGGAGCATGACAGGGTGTCGAACGTCCATCCTTCGACGTGTATAGATCGGTTGTGCTCAGTCAAAAGTAGCACGTCAACCGAAAGAAAAGCACTCTCCACTTTTAGAGCTTCAGAAATAAGATCATTTATCTTAACGCCCTTAAGCTGCTCTCTGTATCTGGGCAATAGGTCAGGGTTGGCCCTAATTAATGCAACCGCTTTGTAAAACCGCTCAAAAATGAAGTGCCTGGCCTCTGCAAGCAGTGCTCTGATTCCCGTTCTTTGCAAGAAGTCTTCAAAGCCTGAGTCGTAGTGTTCAAGCAAGAGAGCGTCAATTTTGAAAGGAATGCCAGGACCTGAATCCAGATCTGCCAAGTAGCCTGTTCTATTTGCTTTAAATACATTGTCATCATTTTTATGACCACGGCCACGCAGTAAGGATGACAGGTATTCTAGGGAGGATCTGTTGATCTGATGAAGAATAAACGCATCGTCATTTAACGACGCCTTTGTTTCCTCAAAAAACGCAAGTGGAGCTAATGATTTATTTTGAGTCTCTTCGTCATCTCCAGAGAACACAACTTTATTATCGAGCAGGTAGAGCCCTTCATAAATCAGATGGTTGTGTATAGATAGCTCTTCCATTTGCGTTGTTAGTTTGGTAAGGGTTTTTAGGTGCCTGTTCTTTTGGACAATATTAATGTTAGAAAACGGTGGGCTAAAAACGTGCTTGAAACGGTCAGGTGAGTCTATAGCCCATTGGAATGAGATAGCATCAAATGATGCAGACTCAAGAATGTAATCTTTGATCGATGATTTGAAGTTTCTTGGAGTCCAAAACTCATCGAGGTCAAGAAACATAATATGAGAACACGTTGATTCCAGTAATGTCTCAAAATAAATCTTTGAGTAGACTCTTTGTTGAAACGGCAAATCTTCTTCCAGGCATTGCTTCAGGAACGCATCTGCGTTCCTGAATTTGATCACGTCAGACCCGTAATGCTCCGCTAATACAGTGAGCATCGGGTCAGAGACATCGGTGGTGTTGTTTAACCAAATTTCAATCTCGTCAAATCCAAAAAACAAATGGTGGTATATCCATTGAGGTATATAGGCTCCTTCGTCTTTCGCAATAGCAGCCAGTTTTATTTTTATACTCATGACCTGCTTATTCCTTAACCAATTTTCGCAAAAGCGTATGGTTTTTTGGATTTTTTGCTCACCTGTTCGACCGTTTCGAGTCCTGCTGCAAGGCTACTAATCGAGATAATGCGCTCAATGGCGTGGGCGAAGGTGCCATCTGTTTGCCCTAACTCTTCGTCGAAGTCACCCTCATCAATAGCAAGGTTTAGCAGCGGCAATAATGCTTTCGTTTGAGCAAAGAACATTGTTCCGGCGGGAAATTCCTTGTCAATAATTTCTTCAAACTCGAAGCCCAGGCGGTTGGCGAGCCGTGCGCAGTTTTCAGCGTTGCCGCCCCAATGATTTTTCAAGGGTACAAGGTGTCCGCTAGGCGACAAAACGCCGATGCGTTGGTTCTTGATAAGTGCCTGATGATTTTTATACAACGCCCCATCACTCACTAGCTTATCAACGAGTTCATTACGCCATTTATCACCGTCTTCGCGATGCTTGGATCGTTTAGTGTGCAACTTCAAGATGATGGGATATTCATCTTTCGCGACGATTCGTGCGAGGTGCATGAAAGGGAGTATGTCTCGGCCTAGGTTTTGAACGCCAGACAATAGATACGGTAAGCCTGAATCGTTCAACAGTGCTTCTACTTCTTTCTCGTTTTCATGAGGCGTCGAAACGTAAAGTTTTATTTTTAAGGAGGATGCGTTCTCCTGGATTTTTGAAATGAACTCTTTAAGTATGTCTACGTAAAATGCATGGATTACGATAGCCAGTTTATTATTGTCTTCTTTTATTTTTTCAGCTCTGACTGCCGCAGCCTTTACCAAAGACATTTTAGTTGATTCTAAGTAAGCGTAACCATATTTCTGGTCAGGTTCCAAATGAGCACCTTCTGCCCATTCATTCCAGGCATTGATGAATATCAGGTTTTCGCCACTGCCTTTGTTGTATTCGTTGACATATTTGATGGAGTTGTCCAGCCATTTCTGATAGAGCAGAGGTGAACTGTTTAGGAAGATATAGCCTTTGTTCTTTTTACGTGCGGTGTTGTCCCATGAAGGGCATGCGCCTCTAAATATAGTGAAGTCTTCTTTTCGGTAGTTATCGCTTTGAACGACCAGGTTTTCGTAGTTGAATAATCCACCTTCAAATTCATCGGGCAGGTTTTCCAACAATGCAGACGAGGGCGAAAGTCCAGCGCTATTGGGTGTAAAGTCTACCACAGCGTCAAAGCCAAACTCATCGGGGTGAGATTTTTCAAAAGAGTTTGTCATGGCAAGGTATATTTCGCCTATGCCATCTTTTCGGCAGTAATCACGCCAGATTTTAGCAGTTCGTTTTGCATCCGGAAGTTCGGCTGGTCGATAAACGACGACCAAAGGTTTACCGTCTACACAAATATATCTTTTGTCAGAAATATATTTCTTTATGTATTTTATGAACTTCAAGTCATCTTGGTCAGAGTGTTTTTGTGCCATTAACACATCGGACTCGTTACCGTCCCAACGGCGGGACCAGTTTTCATTGGCCCAGCAAAGGCAAAAAGGCATCGAGTGACTTTTGTCCTTATGAAACATTTCTATAGGCTTTTCAAGCAGACGTTTTCCGTCGAACCAGTAGAAATAGAAGCAGAAACCATCAATGCCGTAATCTTTAGCTTGAAGGATTTGGCGTTTTAAAGTTTCCGGTTTCAATAAGTTGTAGTAGCCCACGTCCTCATGAGGGACATGGGGTTGATAATGACCTTCGAACTGAGGTTTCGCGGGTTGTACATTAGTCCACTCAGTGAATCCTTTACCCCACCATTTGTCATTTTCAGGTATGGCATGGAATTGAGGAAGAAAAAGGCAAATCGTTTTAACTGTTTTCTCCGGTATGAAGCTATAGGTTCCGCGTTTGATCGGAGGGTTGTCGATAGTTCCCAGTTCTTCAATTTTCAAGAATCGTTTGAAGTTTCGGCCTTCCATGAGGCCTTGGAAAATGTAATGCTCTAACGGGTTTATTTGTGCTGAATAAACGTCTGGATTTAATTCAAAATAAGCGATGGTCGAAAATTTGGTGCTAGGGTCTCGGCCCATTTTCCAGCCGTATCTCATATAGTGGATGACGGGGTCTATGCCGCTCAGCGCGACGTCCAGATAAGTTTTTACATACCATGCTTTATCGAAGAGTTTCGAAGCTGCTATCGCTTCGTAAACGAAGGAGTTTACTTTTGGAGAGGCTCCACTTGCGTAGCTGTAATCGACGCCATCATCAACCCTGCTATGGCTGCGTATCGCCAGGGCCAGGTCTTTTATAAGATCTTTTTCCGTTTCTGGTTTTGCTTCAAAAGTAATGACTGTTTCTGTCGGTAGCTCGCTAAAATCAAGCTGCCACGTATAGTCGTCAATGATTTTCACAGGAGCGCCAGCGGACTCACTTAGGGGCGGCATTTCAACCGGCGCAGCGTGTTCAATGAACTCTCGCTGTGAAAGGCGAGCGGGCTGAGCTGCCGCAGCAGCGAGTATTTCGGTTGCGTTTCTACGCTGTTTGGCGAGCTTTATGTTGAATTCAATAAGTGAACTTATAGAGGGGTTTTGTTCAACTGCCAGCGTATAGAGCTCTAAGGCCTTGTCGTAATCATGCTCTCTCATCGCGAGGTTTGCTTGAGTCATCAAAGACTGGATCGGGACATTTTTCATAAAGTGCAAGCCTGTGAATAGATTTAATTAGACGATATGGCGTCTACGATTCTTCTGCTACCTTGGTATGGCCAAAGAACGCAAACCATAGATCATGCCTCGATACGTCGGTGAGTTCTCATGTTATTAACCATGATTGCTCTCACCGCGTTAGCTAATTCCTGCCACTCCTTCCAGCGCAGTGACTTTTTAACGGCTTCTCTTTCCAGCCTGCCCAGCTGAACTGATAAATTACTTACCAAGGCTGCTATCAGTATTTGGTCAGCATCTGAAAGAAGCTGCCATACGTTTGTATCGATAGCTTGTGGGCGGGCAAAACGCAGTTCTAACCGCAACCCGCGTCCGTCTTCACTCTCGACAAACCAATTGTCGATGACATCTCGCGCACTTTCCGGGAACTCCAGACGAGGGTTTTCTCCAAACCCTCCATTCTCGTCGACCGTTGCCAAGTTGTATTCAAGGCTATCCCAATGCTTCTCGCCGAGGCTCACATTGCTTAATGAAATACCGAGTGATCGGTAGTGTTCAGTTTGAATCGTGTTGGTCAATGTCACTTTGTCATAGCGTAAAGAGAGCGGCCAGTTATCCAGTCGCTCCACCAGCTTTGCCAACCCGTTCCCGAGTAAACTAGCGTTGACGTTTTTTGACACCGATGTGTCTGCTCCTTTATCAAGAGCACTTGCCATTCTCTTGAGCAATTCTTTCAGCTTTTTCCAGTCGCTCGTTCCCAGTGAACTCAGCAGCCAGTTTGTGCCTTGGTATGGATGACCCTGAATAGGAGTGCAAGGAAAAACGTCTTTGTCGGTCAGGCTATAAGGCCAACTGATCCAGTTTGAATTTTGTTTGTCAGTTCGGTGAATAAAAACCTCCACGTTGTCATTAAGACAGTAGGTTTTCATTTTTATTAAAGGAATCAGCTCATCGCCTAGATAAGCGTTGTGGATGTGCCATTGAACGACTTCTGCTGAGCCTTCATCCTCTAGGCGTTCCACTTCTACACGTTCCACTTCCCAGTGGGTTGGAAACTTTTCCAATACGTTCCTGAGTCGACTCGATTGCTGGTTCAAAGCTTGCGTATTCAGTTCATCACGCTGCATCAGTCGCTCGTAGGCTTCCTGTGCTTCGTGAAGCTTTTCTAAAAGAAGCTGGTTTTCAGACAACACATCATTAAGCTGCTCGAGCTGTCTATGCTGCTGAAATGCATTTTCCTCTTTTTCTTCAGCGGTAACCCTTTTCAGCTCCGACCTGAATGCTTCCAGCCGCTGCAGGGTTGCTTCGATTTCTGAATCGATCAGCATGGTCATCTCTTTTCTTGACTGGTTTTTTTCAAAACCTGGGCCGCCTTGAGTGGATCTAAAGCCCGCACTGACTTCCGGGCCAGCGCCGCCATAAACAGAAGTGTTATTCATTTTTACGCCATTAATTCTTGAGATTCATTAAAAATGACAAATTATTAAAAACGTCTGGCCAGCCTTGGATAACTTTGATCCGTCCGCGGGCGGCGTTGATTACGCTATCCGATGCCTGTTTACAAACTAGAAATTCTGTTCCGATCACGTGGACGCCCTTATGGGGTTATCATTCTTGCTTCGCTATCCCTTGGCGGCATCGCCAACCCCCCATAAGGCCCACTCAAATAATCCAGACTCAGCGCCGGGTGGTAATACGGGTCGCTTTGGCCAGATTGGGACCAGCGTTCGATAAAGCCTTGCTGTTCCCGTTGACCACGGGCTCGCTTTTCCGGAGTCTGGTCTTTGCCGCGGCTGGCCGATTCGGCGTGGATGAGTTCGGCGAATGGCGTCCATATGATGTTCAAGCCTTGTTGTCGAATACGCAGGCACAGATCCACGTCATTGAAGGCCACTGGGAAAGCCTGTTCATCCAAGCCTTGCAGCGTATCGAAGACCGATTTGCGCAACAGCAGGCATGCCGCCGTAACTGCGCTTTGGCGTCTGGTGATCTGATTCATGCCCAGGTAGCCAGGGTCGCGTTGTTCCAGGTGGTTGCCAGTGTGCGCGGCCAGTCCGTTGACTCCTACCGCCACGCCGCCGTGCTGCACCATGCGGTTGGGCCACAGCAGTTTGGCTCCCACTGCGCCGACGTTCGGACGGAGCAGTTGGCTGACCATTTCCTTTAACCAGTCGGCCGCTATGATTTCGATGTCGTTGTTGACCAGCCCGATCAGTTCACCTGTGGCATGAGTGACTGCATAGTTATTGATCGCTGAGTAGTTGAATGGATGAGGGTAGGGCAGAACCTTCACGCCGCGCTCAGACAGCTGTTGCAGGTAAACCAGGGTTTGCGGGTCACTGGACTGGTTGTCGACAACGATGATTTCCAGGTCAGGATAATCAGTCGCGGTCAGCAGGCCTTCGATACAGGTGCGCAGCAACCCGAGTTGGTCGCGGGTTGGAACGATCAGGCTGACGCGCGGCAGGGTGGCCGGCAAGGGCCACTGCGTACGCAACAGCGTCGGGAAGTTCGGCAGTTGTGTGACGCTGGCACCTGGTGCGAGGCTTTCGCTCAGCCAGGCAATCGCTTGCAGGCGTTGCGCAGAAGGTTCGGCTTGCTCCGGGCTGGCGGCTGCTAGATGGCTGCGGTGATAAAGCACGTGCGGCAAATGTGCGACGACGGCCTGGCTGGTCTCGGTGGCCAAGGCGATGGCCGCGCTCAACTGGTGCCAATCAAGAGTTCGCTGGCCATCAGTGGCGGGTATCAGCGCCAGTGCCTTGTCGATGATCGCAGCGCCGAAGATCGCACCGGGGGTGAAGATATCGGCCCCCATAAACAGGTCGATATCCCATACCGGTTTCAACCACGGCAGGCTGCGCTCGCCTTGTGGACCATCGCGATCACAATCTGCATAACCCCAAGCACAGCCATCGTCGAGCAGAGCACTCAGGTGTTCCAGTGCGTGCATTTCCAAGTGATCGCCGGCCATCAGCGGGACCACTGCGTCGCAGCCTGCTTCAAGTAACTGCTTGAGTGCGGGCAGCAGGCCAGTGGCGTCTGCTTTGACCAACTGATGAGGCGCTGTTCGCTGGCTGTTCATGCTCGCGAGGCTGATGGCTTCGAGCTGGGTGTCGCCGTCACTGATCAACAGCAAACCGATCCTGCAGTGCTGCAGATGATCGTCTTTTGGCGCAGCAGGACGGAAGCGTTCAAACCACTCGGGGTAATGATGAAAGCCTGCACTTTTCGGCAGGCGCATTGCCTGGTCCGCTGCAATCCGGGTCAGCAATGCCAGATTTTGCTCGGTGGGTGCGCGCTCATGCTGCTTGAGCAGACCTTCCAGCCCGTCGTGCCAGCAGCACAGGGTTATCGGGCTGCCGGAAAGCGTATGGCCGAGGTCATTTTCGATGTCCAGCGTATGTGGCTTACCATCAGCGAGTTCCCAGGGCAGATCAAAACTGAAACCGTGATCGCTGCTGGCGCGATAGACCAGCGCCTGGTGATGAACATTGCAGGTAGCCTGGCCCAGTACCCGACTGCCCTCACGCACGGTGATTTGCACATGCCGCTGCGGTGCATCCGGGTCCCAAGACCAGCCGCCGAGCCGCAGGCCACCGCTGTGCCAGACCTGAGACGCGATGGGCGCCGGCTCTGCGCTGGGCGTGGTCGGTAATTGCAGGTCGCCCGCAAGCCAGCAGTCACTGTTGGCCACCCGGGCGCTGATGTGCTTTGCATTATCCAGCCAGCCTTGGCGTAGCTGTACACCAAAGCCATGGAATGGATCATCCGCACCGACACGGGGATGAAACTGGTCGGCCCGCACCAGTGAAACGCAGGCGCCGTCGACGTAGACCTCGACAACCAGGCGTTCATCCATGTGCAGGGTATCGAGCGCCCAGCCTTGCAGCACATCGCCATACAGGCCGGTGATGGCACCATTGAAGCGGTTATTGCCGGGGGGCTGAGCGGTCGGGTCGGAGTTAACCTGTGGGTGTTCTGAGATCATGTCCGACTCAATGAAGTAAGCAGTGTGTTGATCGGTAATGCTCCGGCTTCCTGGGCGAGCGGCCCTGGCATGGCGTACAGCGGCAGACCCAGTTCGACGGCCAGGTCCGCAGCGCGCCAGGATGCGCCTGGGCTGCGCTCCAGGCTCAATGCGGCGGTGCATCCGCCAAGCAGAATGCAGTCGGCCTGGCTCAAGCCTTGCGCAATGGGCAATGCATGAATTGCGCCAGTGGCGAGCAGGGGGGCGACCCATGGGCCGTCCTCTGCAACGAGCAGTACCAGAGATTGATTTTCGTGTGTGATGCGCCTGCCCAGTTCCAGCCACTGTTTGGCAATGTCAGGGTCTGAAAGGCGGTCGGCAATCAGCAGGGTGGTTTGCACGGAATCGCTGTTCGGCAGCGCTTGGGGGGCTGACCGGATCAGAATATCGGCCTGGGGCAGAGCGGCGGCGTAACGCTCGCGCAGGGCCTGCCACGGCAACTCGATGCTCTGCGCCTTGCGTGCGAAATGCGGCCAGTCGAAGCGGCTGTCTGGCGTGAGCAACGCGTCATCGCGGCAAACGATTCGGTAAGGTTTATTCAGTTGCTCGGCCAGTGCGCAGAGTGCTTCAGGGCAATTGGCGAGGTTCTGATAGATCAGCTCTTCCAATGGCAGGCTGCGCAGGTCGTGCAGCAGTTGCTCGGTGTCGGCAGGCAGTTCGTAATCAAGGCTGAATGCCAGCGGCAGCACGTTGGCCTGCAGCGTTGCCTGCGCATGCTGGCCCTTGTTCCGCCACGTGAGGCTTAAAGGCGCTTGCGATGCTGTGCTGTTGGCGATATGCAACTGCCGCAATGCCGGTGTCGACAACTGCTCGGGCAGTTGCACAAGGCGCGCGCGTTGCAGAGCCTCACGCGCATGCCTGATGGGATCGCGCAGGCAGAAGTTTTCATAGCGCGATGACGCGTCCGGGTAGCGACGCTTGAGGATGGCGTTATTGTGCGCCACCCGCAGCGCCTTTTCGGCGCCGAACGAAATCCCGCCCTTGTGCGCAACGAACACATTGGGCGCGCCCACATGACGCCAACCCAGGCCGCGTGCCCTCAGGCACCAGTCAGTTTCCTCACCATAACCGCGCAGCAGTTCGACTTCATCCAGATAACCCACACTGTCCAGAGCGCTGCGTTTGATGTACAGGCAAAAGCCGCAGCCGGTTTCGAGTTCCATGGCCGGGCTGCCAGTCATTCGCGCCAGATCGTCCAGGCGGGCCTGTTCTGCTGCGCTGGGCATCGGATGGCTGAAACGGCTTTCAGGAAAGCTCATCAACTCGCCGTTATTGGTGAACGGGGTGACCGAGGCGATGGTTTCGTCGGCATAGGCAGTCGTACGCAGCCGGTCCAGCCAGTCACCCTGCACACGGGTGTCGGCATTTAACCAGACCACATCCTGCTTCGGGCTCAAAGCCATCGCCCGGTTCATGCTGCGGATGAAGCCCAGGTTGATGGGGTTCTGCACCAGAGTAATTTTGCCCTTGCCCGCGAGAACCTTGAGGGCTTTGCGCAGCGCGGGGACCGGCGTTGCGTCTTCGATCACCACCAGACGATGAGGTGTGCGATTGCGTTTGCGCGCTTCCAGCGCACTGTTGATACACTCAAGGGTTTCTTCCAGCCCGTCGTAAACAGGGATGAGTACATCCACCGGCTGCTTGTCACCAACCTTCAACGCCGCAGGCGGAGCAATGAAAGTCGGCATTGCTGACAGCGGGCTGCCCAGCAGCGCAGTGCCGTTATCGAAGCGCACATGCACGGCAGGGGTGGCGTTGGGCACCTTGATGCGAATACCGCCGTGAGTCGCAGGCAATCCTGCCGCTGTCAGTAACGGGTGCGGGGCGCTGGCGACCATGCTGATCAAGTGACCGTTGGCTTCCAGTTGCAACGACACAGGCGTCTGCACATCGTGCACGTCGATGGCCCAGCCGTGGATCTCCTGCACATCAGGCAGGTAACGGACCACGCCCAGCGTGCCTGGCAATCCGGTCTGCGCAGCCAGCAGTTTGAGTACCAGAGTGAGTTCGTTGGCAGCGGTAATATCAGGGAGGTGCGCGAGAATGATGCGGCGTAAGTCTTCGGGTGTTTCCGACAGGCTGCGTGCCTGCCAGAGCATCATGCGTAGCGAAGCGTCGGCAGGCAGTTTTTGCCAGACATTGCTCATGTAACGGTTGGCCAGTAGCGGCTGACCCTGGGCAATGATGCTGCGCCCGAGCAGGGCGTGAATATCCGCACGCAGAGGAAAAGCATGCGCGGCGTTGAGCAAATAAATAAAAGCAAGCTTTGGGTCTTGCGGCAGGGCCTCGATACCTTTCCAGACCAGTGCTTCCGGACGGTATTCAGGGGTCTGCAGCGCACACTCGAGTGCCACGGTGGCAAGGTTGTGCTCATCGGCCTGGCGGTGGCGATGAAACATATCCATGAGCGTTTCTCGCCCACGGTCGAGGTGTCTGGACATAAGCTGGCGTGTTCACTTTAAAAATAAAAGAGGGGCGACCCGAAAGTCGCCCCTTTTTGCATACAACCCGGCCTTGCGGCCGGGCGTATTTGTTACAACGACGGGGCTAGTTACACCGCGCCGTGCAGCACGATAACGTTGTCGTTATGTGCTACTGCTTCCTGCGAACCAACGATGCCGATAGCGACGTCAGCGTGGGTGCCGCCGTTAGCCAGAACTTCAGTCCAGGTAGCTTTGCCGCCTGCATCCGAAGCGCGACCGGTAGCGGTCAGGTACAGATTGTCGATGAAATCGCTATCTGCCTTGGCAGCAGCTTCCTGCGAACCAACGATGCCCTGAGCCACTTCAGCACGGCTGGAGCCGTTGAACAGCTGCGATACCCAGTTGTCCAGGCCGCCTTGGTCAGCAGTACGGCCTAGCGCTGCGGTGTACAGGTCCCGAACGAAGTCACCGTTCGACTGATCGAACGTCTGAGCTTCTGCGGAACCAGCAATACCTGCAGCTACATCAGCCAAGGAACCGCCGCTAGCCAGCAAGGCCTGCCAGTTGGCCAGACCGCTGGAATCGGCACCGCCAGTGCGACCCAACAATTCGGTGTACAGGCTGTTGATAGGCGCAGCACTCGAATTGTCGGAGAACTCAGCGGAGTTCAGGAAGGTATTCGCGATTTCTGTCAACGAAACACCGGAGTTCGCAATACCCGCGAACGCCTGAGCGCCACCCAGATCTGCGTCACGGCCCAGAACGCCTTCATACAAACGCAATGCCGCAGCTTCAGTGTCGTTCTGTGCCAGAACAACAGTTTCAACAGCGCTGGTAGTAGTGTTGACGAAGGTCAGGAACTCAGCGCCAGTGATCGAGGCAGTTTGCGCGCCGGTCAGGTTGACGTTGAAGTTGTTGCCAGCGGTGAAGGTGTAGTCAGCAACCGAGCCGTCCAGCTGCACAACGTCGTAGCCTGCGCCTGCATTGACAACGTCTGCGTGGTTAACACCACTCAGAACGATGGTGTCGTTGCCGGTACCGGTGATGATGTTGTTGTTGCCAGCACCAGCGATAACAGTGTTGTTACCGTTGCCAGTGATGATGGTGTCGTTGCCTGCACCAGCGTCAATGAAGTTGTTCTGATCGCCATTAACGATGATCACGTCATCGCCCGAGCCAGTGGTCAGCAAGAACTGAGTGGTGGCGGAAGCATCAGCCGAAACAGCAACGCGAGCCAGCGACGAAACGTCGGCAGCAGCATCAGTAGCGATGGTCGGAGTGATGTTGACGCTCAGGTTAGCCTGGCTGTCCAGAATGATCGCCTTGGCAGCAGCTACTTCAGCGGTAACATTCAGGGTAACCAGGTCGCCGCGTGCGCCAGCGATAGTGCCAGTGATCACGTCGGTAGTACCGGTTTGGCCGGTAGGAATCTCAAGGCCGTTTACACCGTCCCAGCTAGCCAGGTTTACAGTGGAAGCGCTGTCCAGAGCCAGCAGAGTGCTGATTGCGGCAGTGGTGCTGTCGGTCAGGCTGGTAGCTGCCAAGAACGAGTTGAACTCAGTTGTAGTTACCGGGGCATCGTATTGCATGGGAAATTCCTGTTACTTCAAGCCATCTGGCCTGTGCTGCTAATTTTCTGCGTCAATGCAGAGTTTTCCCACGGAGACTTATAGCGGGCAGCGTTCATCTTCGTAGCGGGTGCGATGCAAATGTGTAACGCCACCAGGGGCTCTGTGCCGGTGGGGCCGTACATCATCTGGTTGGCGACAATGACCTGCGGCGCAGCGCCGCGAAAGACAAGGTGGCCAGACAATTCGTAAAAATGCCGATCGGGTCCGACCAGGCTGAAACCTGCTGAAACCAGAGGCAAAGACTTGCCACGGGTACCGGTGAAGGCTCCCGTAGCGACATTAGGGCTAGGGCCGGAGCCTGCAACGGTAGAGGTGTAAACCAGGTCCACGCCTGCCGGCTTGTCGTCCCACAGGATGGAAAATCCTTCAAGGCGACGGGTGCCGTCAGGTTCACCGGTCCAGCCTTCCGTAGACATCACATCACCTTCGCCTTGCAGATGTGCGACCAGCTTCAGCGCAACGGGCGTGAGAGTCGACGAGATTGCCGCGCTCGGTTCGGCAGTCGCAGCGATCGTGAAATTGCGCATGATGGCGGTAGACGTGTCGATTCGGTCGATGCGCAAGTCGATAGGGTCGATGACTGCGTCGAACATATGGTATTCGGTGATCAGAACCGTGGTGATACCACCCTTGACGCGAGCAACGATAGTATCGCCCAACCGGGTCAGCATGTTCTTGCTGACACCTTCGGCTGGAAAGAAATCAATAGAACCTTTACCCAGTGGGGCTTGCTGCAGTGCGATGCACACAGGCTTGTCCGCGGGTGGCTGCGAGGCATAACGGAATATGTACATTCCTGGCTCGAGCAGCGTCACGCGAGAGCTGATCTTTAATCCATCGAGTTCTGGAGACTGCACCCAACAAGCTTCCTTCTTATCCTGAGCGGCTAAACCGTCAATCCCGTTAGAGGTCTGACAATAAGCTGCTCGGGTACTGCTACATAGGGTTAATGGCCGTGTGCTAGCCAGACTGCGAGAGTAGTCCTTTGGTAGGAAAAGTCAATTTGAATCAGGTGAATTTTCGGCAGCTAATGTGTGGAATTTCTTACACTCATATTTCGCTCAAGAACGGCCCTGTTGGGGCGGTAGGTGGCCGAAAGCCATAGGCTTTTAGGCTTTGCTCACGTCCGGCCGGATTGATTCGGGATGTTTCTGCGCTCACGTGCAGGCTCACGTTGGTCCATGGGTAGGAAGTTGAAGTCAACAGGTGTTATTGTCCTACAAACCGCTGTAGTGGAAGTGTTTAATCGGTCAGGTTTTTAGCGGGACACGCCTAGCGGCCTCAGCCTTTTGCCCATAAAACTCTACCTAGGCCATATCCCTAGCTTCTTACCGCACTCATGCGTATATGACAGTTTTTGCATTGCACACTTTTATTTGCACTGTAAGATCAAAAAATAAACGTTCAAAGTTTGTGCAAGTATCTGGCGCCACGTGGGTGATGCGGACGAACCTTGACGTCCAGGAAACCTTCACTTGTATCTGGCTGCCTTTTGCGTATTTTGATGGCGCCATAATGCTGCGTTGCTTCAAAAGCAGGTGCTACACTGCCGCGCGTTCACCGATCTCTCATCAGTACGGATTCTATGAGTCGTTCACACGAAAATAATTTGCAGGTAGCCCTCAAGGCTTGCAGAGGCAGCTTTATCTCAGTCGGTTTCTTTAGTCTGTTCGTAAACGCCTTGATGCTGGTCCCTACGTTTTACATGATTCAGGTTTCCGGGCGGGTGGTGCCTAGCAGCAGTACCTCTACCCTGTTCATGCTGACTCTGATCATGACCGTGCTGATGTTGACCTTGGGGTCACTAGAATGGGTCCGATCGAGGATTCTCGTTCGTATCAGTAATCGGCTGGACATGATGCTTAGTAGGGATGTGTACCGGGCCAGCTTTAAGAAAGCGCTGAGCAGTGGTGGTATGGATGCATCCGCGCAATCACTTAACGATCTCACGGGATTGCGCCAATATCTGACAGGTAACGGCCTGTTTGCATTTTTCGACGCCCCTTGGTTGCCCATCTATACGGCCGTCATGTTCATGTTTCATCCTTGGTTCGGCTGGATGACAGTAGCCTGCGCGATTGTCCTGGTGATACTTGCCTACCTGAACAATCGCTATACCGGTAAGTCCTTGATCGAGGCCAATCAGCAAAGCGTGGCAGGAAATCTTCAGACGACCAAAAACCTGCGCAATGCCGAAGTCATCGAATCGATGGGTATGCTTGATACCTTAATGGCGCGCTGGGGCAAGCGCCAGCGCAGAGTCCTGGTGCTTCAGTCAGATGCCAGCGACAAAGGCGGCGTCATCACTTCGATTTCCAAGACCTTCAGAAACTGGTCTCAGTCATTCATGCTGGCGCTAGGTGCTTATCTGGTGATTACTCACCAGGTGAGCCCAGGTCTGATGATGGCGGGCTCTTTGCTCTTAGGGCGTGCGCTGTCGCCAATCGATCTGATGATCGGCAGTTGGAAAGGTTTTGTTGCTGCACGTGTGCAATATAGCCGCCTGAATGAAACCCTTGAAAAGCTGCATAACGAACCGGATCGTATGGCCCTACCTGATCCTGAAGGGCACATTCAGGTCGAGAATCTGGTGGTTACTCCCCCGGGAGCGAAAACACCGGTAATTCGTAATATAAGCTTTGTTGCGCCAGCAGGAACCGTCGTCGGTATCGTAGGACCGAGCGCGGCAGGCAAATCGACGCTGGTCAGGGCTCTACTGGGCATTTGGCCCGCACAGCACGGTACGGTGCGCCTGGACGGTGCCGACATCAGTGCCTGGGACAAGCAGAAGCTTGGCCCGCACCTGGGCTATCTGCCACAGGACATTGAACTGTTCGAGGGCAGCATCAGCGATAACATCGCCAGGTTTACCAAGGTCGACCCCGAGAAAGTGGTTCTGGCGGCGCGCACCGCGGGTGTGCATGAAATGATCCTGCAACTGCCCGACGGCTACGACACCGTGATCGGCAGTGATGGCGTCAACCTGTCCGGTGGGCAGCGGCAACGCATCGGTCTGGCCAGGGCTATCTACGGCAGCCCGCGGTTGATTGTGCTGGATGAGCCCAACTCCAATCTCGATGAAGTCGGCGAGCGCGCTCTGAGCGTGGCGCTGCAGCTGATCAAGGAGTCAGGTGCGACGGTATTCATCGTCTCTCACCGCCCGAATATTCTGTCGCGGCTTGACCGGGTAATGGTCATGAACGCCGGCACTATTACCTTGTACGGCGCGCGTGATCAGGTCATTGCCGAGCTGGCACAACAACAGGCGAAGGCGCAGCAGGCTCAGCAACGCGTGGCTCCTGCAGCCACCGGTGTCGGCCCTGCGCAACCTGGCGCGTGAAAGGAATTCATGAATGAGCATTAAGACAATATCCACGCTCGACACGCACTCGGATGATATGCCCACCTCTGACAGGGGTATTCGTCGGATAGGCGCAGTGATTGTGCTGGTCACTTTTGGCTTGTTCGGAACCTGGGCGGCATTCGCTCCATTGGAAAATGCCGTCTATGGTACTGGGTTGGTCACAGTGCAGAGCTATCGCAAAACGGTCCAGCACCTTGAAGGCGGTATCGTCAAGGAATTGCTTGCGAGAGATGGAGACACTGTACGAAAAGGTGATCCTTTAATTGTGCTGGATGACTCACAACTTCGTTCTCAATATGAGTCCACTCGCAACCAGTTGGTCTCTACTCAGGCCAGGGAGGCGCGACTGCGCGCTGAACGTGACGAGTTGAATACAATTCCGCCGTTGGCCGTCAGCGGTACAGACAGTCAGCGGGCCAAGGAAGCAATTGAAGGCGAAGAGCAAGTGTTCCGGGCCCGGAAAAACTCACGCCTCACCGAGATATCGGTACAACGCGAACGCATCGGGCAATTGAAGCAGCAGATCCTTGGCCTGCAAGACATGATTCGCACCAAGATCAGCCTTGAAAAATCCTACAGCAGTGAGATCACTGAGTTGAAGGATTTGCTGTCCCAGGGCTTTGTCGACAAGCAGCGCTTGCTTGAGCAGGAGCGCAAGCTGGACATGCTCAAGTCTGAGGTAGCCGATCACGAGTCCACGATCACCAAGACTAAGTTGCAGATCAGCGAGACCGAACTGCAGATCATTCAGTTGAACAAGAACTTCAGCTCTGATGTTGCGAAAGAGTTGAGCGACGTGCAGGCCAAGGTATTCGATTTGCAGGAGACTGCGACCGCGCTGCAGGACCGCCTGTCTCGCGTGGTCATTCGGGCTCCCGAAGACGGAATGGTACTGGATATGAAAGTTCATACCGTGGGCGGCGTAGTCAGCGCTGGTACGCCATTGCTGGATATCGTGCCGGAATCTGCCGAGCTTGTGGTAGAGGCTCATGTTTCAACCAACGATATTGATCGAGTCGCTGTGGGTCGACTAACTGACGTACGCTTCAGTGCGTTCAACAGTGCAACCACGCCGGTAATACAGGCCGTAGTCACTAGGGTTTCTGCTGACCGCCTGACGGATCCTGCTTCCGGTGACCCTTATTATCTCGTGCGTGTGAAGCTGACTGATGAGGGGTTGAAAAGGTTGGAAGGTCGTAAACTGCAACCTGGCATGCCTGCCGAAGTGCTCATTAATGCTGGTGAAAGGACGATGCTGGAATACCTGATGAAGCCGGCTCGTAACATGTTCGTTAAATCGATGATCGAGGAATGATCGTGCTGCGCTTCGTTCCTGTGTTCCTTTCCCTCGGGCTGGCCAGTGTTCAGGTTCATGCAGACCCTACGCAGCCCGCTGCACCCCAGGTCACCAGCGCTTCTGCATACTCCGTGGATCTGATGAAGCTGTATCGCGAGGCGCGTCTGGAAGACCCGCGCATGCTGTCTGCCTACCTGCGTGCCCAGTCGGCAGTCGACAGTGAGCGCGATGCGCTCGGCGGTCTGTTGCCGCAGGTGACTGCAAACGGCAGTTACAACCGGATCCTGCGTAAGGACGACACGCAGCGCGAGATCTATAACAACTCCAGCTATTCGCTCAACCTGACCCAGTACCTGTACAACAAGCAGGCCTGGGAAACCTACCAGAAGGCCAAGAGCACGACGGAGCAGAAAGGCCATCAGGCCGAAGATGCCCAGGCTGAAGCCACGGTAGATCTGGCCAAACGGTATTTCCAGGCGCTGTCTGCCGACGATGAACTCGAGCTGATCATGGCTGAGCGCCGGGCGACGCAAAAGAGCCTGGATCGGGTCAGTGCGATGTACGACAAGAAGATGGCCGTCGTCACTGATCTGCTGGATCTGAAGGCGCGTGTCGATTTGCTGGCCGCGCAGGAGGTTGACGCCCGCAACCAGATCAGGCTCAGCCGTGCTGCGCTCTCTGAAATTGTCGGTCGGCCGATCACTGAGCCGCTGAGTCGCATCAGAAACGACATTGCGCTGCAGGTGCCGTCCAAATCGATGGACACCTGGGTGGCGCAGGCCATCGACAGCAACCCGCTGCTCAAGGCACGTGAAAGCAGCCTCGACGTCGCCAACGCGGCGGTACGTGAAGGCAAGGGCGGGCATTATCCGACCCTGACCTTTACTTTGGGTGCCCAGCAAAGTGACGTGGGCTATGACAACACCCTGTCACCGCGCAGCGACAGCTATGTGGCGACGATCGGTGTGCGCGTGCCGATTTACAGTGGCGGCTCGACCTCTGCGCGGGTTCGTGGCCTGTACAACGAGCAACTGGCCACCGAGCAGGATGTGGAAAGCGTGCGCCGTCAGGTGGTCAAGGAAACCACCAACGCCTACCTGACGGCGTTTTCCAGTGTCGAGAAGATCCGCGCCAACAAGAATGCGCTGGCATCTTCAGAGCAGTCGAGCATTGCGGCGCAAAAAGCCTTTTCTTATGGTGTCGTTAACGCGGTCGATGTGCTGACCAGCGTGCAGAACGAGTTCAAGGCGCGGCGTGACCTGCTCAAGGCGCAGTACGATTTCATTACCAACCTGTTCATCCTCAATCGATGGGCAGGCCGCCCGCCACAGGAGAGCGTCGACAGCGTCAATGTCTGGCTGGGTGGTACCAATCCGGCAGTCGAGAAGGCTGCGGACTCAGCCTTGAAAAAGACGCCCTGATCGCACCCGCGGCGCGCTTCAGGGCTGTTGCCTGGCGGCTCTTCTAGCGACGAGCCGCGAGCACCATGCGGTAGATATCCAGCGTGTTCTGCGCACAGGCATCCCAACTGAAGTGACGCGCACGTGCCAGCCCCGACTGGGCCTTGCGCTCACGCTCTTCAGGCTGTTCCAGTACGGCGAGCATCGCGGCACTGATGCTCTGCGCATCGTGTGGGTCGACAGCCCATGCTGCATCGCCTGTCACTTCCGGTAGTGAAGAATTATTGGATGCGATCAGCGGGCACTGTGCCGCGAATGCCTCGATGGCCGGCAGGCCGAACCCTTCATACAGCGAAGCAAACACCAGCGCTTCGGCACTTTGCAGCAGCGCCAGCACCTCATTCTGTGGCAGGTAACTTAGCCAACGGCCTTCGCCACGTTGCTGCAACGCCTCAAGCTGCGGTAGCAGTTCTTCGTTGCTCCAACCGTCACGACCGACAATTACCAACGGATGCTCTTTACGTACCTGTGCGGGCAGTTGCTGGAAGGCTTCCAGCACGCGCTGCAGGTTCTTGCGAGGCTGCAGGGTGCCAACTACCAGAAAGAAGCCGGGTTTGAGGCTATAGGCGTCCAGCACCCTGTTGCGCTCGGCGGCGCCGATGCGCTCGAAATACACAGGGTCCACGCCTAGGGGCGTGACGCTGATGCGCTCTGGCGCGATGCCCAGGTGACGAATCATGTCCTGCTTGCTGTATTCGGAGATGGTGATGATGTGATCGGCACGTTCGATGCTGGTGGTGAACAGCCAGCTTTTCAGGCGCTTGAGGTCTTGCTTGATCCATTCCGGGTGCAGCACCGGAATCATGTCCATGATCGTAGCGACGACAGGTACGCCTTTGATCCGCGGAATATGGTGATCCGTGGCATGGAACAGTTGTACGTCTTTGGCGATGCTTGCCGAGCTACCCAATGGCAGTTTGAGGACGCCACTGAGCACGGCATGAATACGGTAGTCGCTGGACAACTGTTGCGGCTGACCACAGGCCAGGACTGGCAGTTGCTTGCCGAAAGCGTAAGGTTTGACGTGGATATCTTCAGCCTGACTCAGCTTGGTCAGGCTGTGCCAAAGCGCCCTGGAATATATGCCGATACCGTCCAGATGGCCGGCACGTTCGCCTTTCGCCCAGACCGTACAACTTAAGCCTATATCCATGTTCTGTCGTTCTCAATGTCGATCAATTACATTACTTCTCAATGGTGTACCAAGGCAGCGTATTACGCTTGCGTGTGGCGGATATGCGGAGTCGGGCGCGGAATCGGGCGCGAAGACTAACATGCGGCGGCCTGGCTCGCACGGGGTGGCGAGCAGTTGCGGCGACGGAGTTACTGAATGGTAGGCATATTGTAGTGGCCTTCATGTTGCATAGCAGCCAGAGCACCCGGATAATGGGCCTTTGCCACGCCTTCGTGGCCCAAGAATGGAGCGTCTATGTTCACCCCTGTAATCCTGGCTGGCGGTAGTGGTTCGCGGTTATGGCCTTTGTCGCGGCAGAGTTTTCCGAAGCAGTTTCTTGCCCTTGATGGCCAGGATCAGGGAACCATGTTTCAACGCACACTGGCTCGCCTGAAAGGCCTTGAACACGCGCCTGCGGTAGTTGTGAGCAATGAAAATCATCGCTTCATCGTCGCCGAGCAACTGCGTGTAGCGAAGATGGGTAGCCGTCGTGTCATTCTCGAACCACTTGCCCGCAACACGGCGCCGGCCATCGCTCTGGCTGCGCTCGAAGCAACGACTGATGGCACTGACCCGATTCTGCTGGTGCTGGCTGCCGACCACCATATCCATGACGAAGAAGCTTTCCGACAAGCCGTAGCGGTTGCACAGGTACATGCCGAGGCGGGTCGTCTGGTGACGTTCGGGATTACCCCGACTCACGCTGAAACCGGTTTTGGCTACATCCACTGTGGTGAATCCATTGCCCAGGGCGGCTTCGCGATTGAGGCCTTCAAGGAAAAGCCTTCGCCGGAAATGGCTGCCGAATACTTGTCCTCGGGTGCTTACCTGTGGAACAGCGGCATGTTCATGTTCCGTGCCTCGGTGTTCCTGGCTGAGCTGAAAAAGCATCGCTCCGACATATTGTCTGCCTGCCGTATAGCCTTGGCTGACTCCGATGCCGACAACTACTTCCTGCACGTTTCGGCCGAGAAGTTTGCCTTGTGCGCCGATGAGTCCGTGGACTACGCGGTCATGGAGCACACCGACCTCGGTCTGGTCGTGCCACTGGATGCAGGCTGGAACGATCTGGGCAGTTGGGCAGCGATCTGGGACGTGGGCCCGCACGACGAAAATGCCAACCGCCTGGAAGGCGATGTGATGGCAATCGACACGCGCAACTGCCTGGTGCAGTCGCACCATCGACTGGTTGCTACTGTTGGCGTCGAGGACCTGATCGTCATCGAAACCAAGGACGCCGTCCTGGTTGCCAACAAGCACAACAGCCAGCAGGTCAAGGACGTAGTCAAGCGTCTGCAGGCAGAAGAGCGTCCCGAGTTCGTCACTCATCCACTGGTCAACCGCCCGTGGGGCCACTACGACACGATCGATCTCGGCGAGCGTTATCAGGTCAAGCGCATCAGCGTACTGCCCGGCGAGTGCCTGTCGCTGCAGATGCACTACCACCGCGCCGAGCACTGGATCGTTGTATCCGGTACCGCCAAGGTTATCTGCGACGATCAGGAACTGATCCTTTCCGAGAATCAGTCCACTTACATCCCGCTGGGCGTCAAGCACTCGCTGGCCAACCCTGGCAAGGTGCCGTTGGAGCTGATCGAAGTGCAGTCCGGCTCGTACCTGGGCGAAGACGACATCGTGCGCTTTGAAGACCGTTACGGTCGTCTGAAGAAGTAATCCGACATCCGCTGCATGCTGGTCCGAACGCCCCGCAAACCTGTTTGCGGGGCGTTTTTCGTTGGGAAAGGGCCGGTTGTTCTGTCCATGTGTCTGCCGCCTGATCGTTCAGGACAGTGACAGCTCCTTGACTAAGCCTCGTCTAGCGGTTCTGAGTGAACTCCAGGATGACGTTGCCGGCGGCTTGTGGCGCGACGTAGATGCGCCCCGAGGCTTCTCGATGCGCAACCTTGTTGTCTTTGAGGATCGTGCGCAGTGCATCGAGGCGTTTGGTGTGCAGCCGGATGGCAATCGCGTGGGGACGCTCTTCAACGCTGCCGGGCAGTTCGATGCCTGCAAACTCTCGGGCTGCCGTGGCTGCGTCGATGGCCCTGAGCAGGCCGCATCGTGTATCTGCTTCCAGTACCTCGCCGTTGTACCTCACCGCATCGCCATAGATCGCTCTCCAGCGGGGCTCCAGTAACCGGGGTTCTGCAAGGTAGGTGATCGCAAGGATTGCGTCCGCGCCATTGGGGTGGTTTTGCCAGCCTGGAACCCATATCAACTCGGGTCTGTGTTGATGGCAGATAAAGTTGGAGGCGTCCGGTAGTTCAGAGTCTATAAACAAGGCCAGGGAAACCACCGCTTCATCCTGACGACCATCGGGCAAGGTCATCTTGCGGCGAAAGTCGATACGCCCCTGACTTTCGAGACCAGCCTGCACCATACGGGCGTGGTCAGCGTCGGCATCTTTGCTGTGCAGTGCTACCAACGAAATGCCTTCTTCACCGCGGTCGAGAAATTGCCCCAACTGACGGCCGAAACAGAAGCCGTTTACCGCGTTAGTTCCGAATTTGGAGGCATCTTCGACGCCGATCAGTTCGATGAAGTTACCCGGGAACATCATCAGGGATGTGACACTTCCCCAAGGGTGACGGCTGACCGGGGAGGGCGCGAACCCCATCTTGCGATAGAGCTCCAGTGCCTCGGAGTGATTGCGTACCGTGACCAGAGGATGATCGATACCCTGCGGGAACTGCGCGGTAGCTGTCATGGCGGGATCTCCTGTTAGCGTCGGGATTTTGCGTTAAAGGTAGCGAG
This sequence comes from Pseudomonas sp. SZ57, assembly GCF_009495975.1. Lineage (NCBI taxonomy): Bacteria > Pseudomonadati > Pseudomonadota > Gammaproteobacteria > Pseudomonadales > Pseudomonadaceae > Pseudomonas > Pseudomonas sp. SZ57. The sequence continues at coordinate 115,843 of NZ_WIBD01000003.1, forward strand.
GGCTGCGGGGGCGTCGCCTATCACCTTGGCTGGAGCACCTGCAACCACGGTTCCTGCGGCTACCGGCTTGAGTACCACCGCATTGGCCGCCACGATTGCACGGGCCCCCACCTCAATGTTTCCCAGAACGGTTGCACCGGCGCAAATCAATGCGCCTCGGCGTATCTTGGGATGTCTGTCGCCCGCCTCGCTGAGTGTGCTGCCCAGCGTGACGCCGTGCCACAGGCTTACCTCATCCTCGACTACAGCGGTCTCGCCAATGACCAGGCCAATACCGTGATCGACGAACAGTGCTCGGCCCAGACGAGCGGCAGGATGAATGTCGATGCTCCAGGTATTGGCCGCCCAGTTCTGTACAAGCACCGCGCTTTGCACGTCTCCGTCAGCCCAGAGTGCATGGGCGATGCGATACGCCTGCACGGCGAGGATACCGCGGAAGGTCAGAAAAGCGGTGAGGTGGTCAGGGCAAGCCGGATTGACGATTTCCAGGTGGTTTATATCGGCTGCGGCCGCTTCTGCGATACCGGGGTTGGCGTCGATTATCGACTTGAACCAGCTCTCCAGTGCTACGTTACTGGCTTGAGCCTGAATCTGACGCGCGAGGTTTGCGGCAAGCGCAGCCTCGAACGTTTCGTAGGCGAGCAGGTGGCTTTTGGCGTATTCGCCTAATGCCGGATTGCGTTCGCTCAACTGGTGAGCCTGTTCGCGAAGGCGCTGCCAAAGAGGGCTCATATCCATCTCCTGTGTCGGTAGGGGAGTATGGGCATGGCGTCGAAGAGCCAGCAAAAACACAAACTGAAAACTTTGTTGCTTTTAGTGCAACACAAGAATGGAGCGTAGCAGGCGCAAGGCGCGTTTTTCGCAAGCAGCCCAAAAACGACAAAACCGCGGCAGGGCGCGGTTTTATCGAGGTATGCAGTTCGAAGTGTTTCAGGAAGCCCCTGAAACCGGGTACTCGAATCAGACGTTAAACCGGAAATGCATCACATCACCGTCTTTAACGATGTATTCCTTGCCTTCCAGACGCCACTTGCCGGCTTCCTTGGCGCCTGACTCACCCTTGAACTGGATGAAGTCGTCATAGGCCACCACTTCGGCGCGGATGAAGCCTTTTTCGAAGTCGGTGTGGATCACGCCTGCGGCTTGTGGTGCGGTGGCACCGACGCGGACGGTCCAGGCGCGGACTTCTTCGACGCCTGCGGTGAAGTAGGTCTGCAGGTGGAGCATTTCGTAGCCAGCGCGAATCACGCGGTTCAGGCCGGGTTCTTCGAGGCCCAAGGCTTCGAGGAACATGTCCTTCTCTTCGCCGTCATCGAGCTCGGCGATTTCGGCTTCGATCTTGTTGCAGACCGGCACCAGCATTGCGCCTTCTTCTTCGGCGATGGCGCGGACCACGTCCAGCAGCGGGTTGTTCTCGAAACCGTCTTCGGCGACGTTGGCGATGTACATGACCGGCTTGGTGGTCAGCAGGTGGAAGCCACGGATGGTGGCTTTCTCGTCATTGCTCATGCTCTTCATCAGGCTGCGTGCAGGCTTGCCTTCGCTGAAGTGTGCAATCAACTGCTCGAGCAGGCCCTTCTGGACCACTGCGTCCTTGTCGCCGCCCTTGGCGTTGCGGGTGACCTTTTGCAGTTGCTTCTCGCAGCTGTCGAGGTCGGCGAAGATCAGTTCCAGATCAATGATCTCGATGTCGCGCTTGGGGTCGACGCTGTTGGAAACGTGAATCACGTTCTCGTCTTCAAAGCAGCGCACCACGTGGGCGATGGCGTCGGTCTCGCGGATGTTGGCGAGAAACTTGTTGCCCAGGCCTTCGCCCTTCGAAGCGCCTGCCACGAGGCCGGCGATGTCGACGAACTCCATGGTGGTCGGCAGTATGCGTTTCGGGTTGACGATGGCTGCCAGGGCCGCCAGACGCGGGTCGGGCATCGGCACGATACCGCTGTTCGGTTCGATGGTGCAGAAGGGGAAGTTCTCGGCCGCGATACCAGATTTGGTCAGGGCGTTGAACAGGGTGGACTTGCCGACGTTAGGCAGGCCGACGATGCCGCAATTGAATCCCATGGTGTTTCCCCTCGAGTGATGTCAGGCCTTCTGGCTGTGCAGGTTTTTCATCGCCCGGTTCCATTCACCGGCGAAGATATCCGGCAGCACGCCGAGGGCAAAGTCGATACTGGCGTCCAGTTTTTCCTGTTCGGCGCGTGGCGCTCGACCCAGGACAAAGCCGGATACCTTGCTGGCATCGCCCGGGTGGCCAATGCCAAGCCGCAAGCGATGAAATGTGTTCTGATTGCCGAGCTGCGCAATGATGTCGCGCAGCCCGTTATGACCGCCATGGCCGCCGCCCACTTTGAGTTTGGCAACGCCCGGAGGCAGGTCAAGTTCGTCATGCGCCACCAGAATCGACTCGACCGGAATACGATAAAAGCCGGCGAGTGCCGCGACAGCCTGGCCGCTGCGGTTCATGTAAGTGGTGGGAATCAGCAGACGAACATCCTGACCCTGGTGCGTGAAGCGCCCGGTCAGGCCAAAGAATTTGCGCTCGGGAACGAGGTTGACTCGTTGCGCCGCAGCAATACGCTCAACAAAAAAAGCCCCTGCGTTATGCCGGGTCTGTTCGTATTCGGCGCCTGGATTTCCCAGGCCCACGATCAGTTGTATGGCGGTCACGACAGGGGCTCTTCCTTTGGAGTTGAGGGTTGAACCGCTGACGACAGCGGCAATGTGGACGAAAACTGCTCATTTACCATGATGTAAACTCAGCGATCTCGCCCGCTTTGCCTGCTATCGCTCGCGATGTTCCCTGAGCAACTCCGACGTTACCAAGTAATGAATTACTCGGCAGCGCCTTCTTCAGCTTCACCTTCTTCTTCGTCTTTGACGATACGCGGTGCGTGGACGTTGGCGATTGCCAGGTCAGTACCGTGTGCCAAAGCGACGAACTCAACGCCTTTAGGGGCTTTCAGTTCGGACAGGTGAACGTTGTCACCTACTTCCAGCGCGCCCAGATCAACTTCGATGAACTCAGGCAGGTCTTTCGGCAGGCAGGTCACTTCCAGTTCAGTGGTAGTGTGCGAGATCTCGCCGCCTTTCTTGACCGGAGCTTCTTCGTTCAGGAAGTGGATCGGCACGATTGCGGTCAGCTTCTGGCCGGCAATAACGCGCACGAAGTCAGCGTGCATCACGTGGCCTTTGGCCGGGTGACGTTGCAGCGCCTTGATGATGACGTTTTGCTTCTTGCCACCAACGTTCAGCTCGATGATGTGGCTGTAGGCCGCATCGTTTTCCAGCAGTTTGGCAACTTCTTTGGCCAGCATGCTGATGGACTCGGGGGCTTTGTCGCCACCGTAGACGACAGCTGGAACCAGGCTAGCGAGACGACGCAGGCGGCGGCTCGCACCTTTCCCCAGGTCGGAACGCTGTTCTGCATTCAGGGTAAATTCGTTCATGTTGTATCTCCAAATTAACCACATCCACCGTTGCGTTTGCGACCAGCGCTCGGATGGTATGGGCAAAAAAGCCCCGCCCTGACCGGATGTCAGGGCGGGGCGCTTTTCGTCTGCGTGATGTCAGTTAACGGAACATCGCGCTGATCGATTCTTCGTTGCTGATGCGGCGAACCGCTTCGGCGACTACCGGGGCAATATCCAGTTGACGGATACGGCCACAGGCTTGAGCGGCGGCGGACAACGGGATGGTGTTGGTCACCACCAGTTCGTCCAGCACGGAATTTTCAATGTTTTCGATCGCCCGACCCGACAGCACAGGGTGTGTGCAGTAGGCGAAGACCTTGGCAGCACCATGCTCTTTCAGGGCCTTGGCCGCGTGGCACAGCGTGCCGGCGGTATCGACCATGTCATCGACCAGAATGCAGGTACGCCCTTCGACATCACCAATGATATGCATCACTTCGGAGTGATTGGCCTTCTCACGGCGTTTGTCGATGATACCGAGATCGACACCCAGGGATTTGGCGACAGCACGTGCACGCACGACACCGCCGATATCCGGGGAAACGATCATCAGGTTTTCAAAGCGCTGATCTTCGATGTCATCCACCAGAACGGGGGAGCCGTAGATGTTATCTACCGGAATGTCGAAGAAGCCCTGAATCTGGTCAGCATGAAGATCAACCGTGAGCACACGGTCGATTCCCACTACGGTCAGCATATCAGCGACAACTTTTGCGCTGATGGCAACGCGTGCGGAGCGCGGACGGCGATCCTGGCGGGCATAACCAAAGTAGGGAATCACAGCAGTGATTCGGGAAGCTGAGGAGCGACGGAAGGCATCAGCCATCACGACGAGTTCCATCAGGTTGTCGTTCGTGGGTGCGCAGGTCGGCTGAATGATAAAGACGTCTTTACCGCGGACGTTTTCATTAATCTCAGTGCTGATTTCGCCGTCGGAGAATTTTCCAACAGAAACATCACCCAGTGGGATATGCAGCTGACGTACTACACGCCGAGCGAGATCGGGGTTGGCATTCCCCGTAAAGACCATCATCTTGGACACGCGCAGTACCTAGAGGCTGAGGGTAACCTGGATGAGTATAGAAAATGGCAGGGGCGGCTGGATTCGAACCAACGCATGGCAGGATCAAAACCTGCTGCCTTACCGCTTGGCGACGCCCCTGTATTGAATCAATCGAGTGCCTGGCACTCAATTCCTGCTACAGAATTTGCAGCTTACGATGCAACATCGAGATGTTGCTTCCTTTCGCTACGAACCCCGTAAGGGTCTCTGTAAGAAGGGCCGAGACTTTATCAGCTTCAGCTTTGTTTGGGAAGGCCCCAAACACACAACTTCCAGTTCCGGTTAATTTTGCTTCGGTAAATTTACCTAACAAATTCAAAGCGTTACGTACTTCTGGGTAACGCCTCTCTACAACCGCCTTACAGTCATTTCGACTGTTTCCCTTGGGAACGGGGCGCACTTTAATGGGCGGCGTGTCGCGTGTCAACAACGGATCTGAAAAAATTTCTGCTGTACTTACAGATACTTGCGGGACGAGCACCAAATACCAGGGTTCTTCCGGGTCAACCGGGGTGAGAATTTCGCCGACGCCCTCAGCAAAAGCGGCATGTCCACGCACGAAAACCGGTACATCGGCGCCCAGCGTCAGCCCCAGTTGCGCCAGACGATCCTCATCCCAGCCGAGCTGCCATAAATGATTCAGGGCGAGCAGGGTGGTCGCTGCATCCGAGCTGCCGCCGCCGATACCGCCACCCATGGGCAGGCGTTTTTCCAGCCAGATGTCCATGCCCAGTGTGCAGCCGGACTGTTGTTGCAGGGCGCGGGCGGCTTTGACGATCAGGTTGCTGTCATGCGGGACGCCGGGAACGTCGGTCTGCAGGCGAATCTCGCCATCTTCGCGAACGCTAAAACCCAGTTCGTCGCCGTAATCGAGAAACTGAAACAGGGTCTGCAGTTCGTGATAACCGTCAGGGCGACGTCCCAGAATGTGCAGCATGAGGTTGAGTTTTGCCGGGGCAGGCAAAACCAGTTGTGGCGTGCTCATGCTCATTGCCCCAGTTTGCGAGGCTGCCAGTCCTTGATGACCAGCGTGACATCCAGGTCCTGCCCGTGCAGCTTGACGCGCTCCGGTAGCCAATAGCCGTTCTGCTCGACGTAGCTGAGGTATTCCACCTGCCAGCCATCCTGTTCAAGGCTGGCCAGCCGGCTGTCACCATCGAGTGTCACGTTGCTTTTGCTGTCCGGTGCCGGCAGACCGCGTACCCACCATACGAGGTGCGACACGGGCAGTTTCCAGCCCAGTTGATCCTGCAGCAGTGATTCTGGCGAGGTGGCTTCGTAGCGACCCTGATTGGCGACTTCGAGCACCACGGCGCCGGGCCTGCCGGTCAGCCGCGCTGCGCCACGACCGAGCGGGCCGGACAGGCGGATATCGTAGTAATCCTGGCGCTGCAGCCAGAACAGGGTGCCGCTGCCGGAGTCTTTCGGCGCGCGGATACCGACCTTACCGTTAATCTGCCAGCCATCGAGGCTGCTCAGTTGTTGTTTGTGCTCGCGCCATTGCGCGGGGTCACCCTTGCCCTGAACGGCTTCGCGGGAGGTGAGGCCGGCGCAGCCGGTGAGCAGGGCGATGAGGCTGAATACTAATACGTGGCGCAAAAACATAACGTCAAAGGGTCTCTGATCCGGTCAAGCGTCGCAGTGTGCTGCGCAGGACGGTGCTGTCGGGTTGTTGTTCCAGGGCCTTGGCCCAGACTTTTTTGGCTTCGCGCTGCTCGCCCTTGGCCCAGAGTACTTCGCCCAGATGGGCAGCTACTTCGTGGTCAGGGAAGCGCTCGAGTGCCTGACGCAGGTAGCGCTCGGCATCGTCCAGATTGCCCAGGCGGTAGTTCACCCAGCCAAGGCTGTCGAGCACTGCCGGATCGTCAGGACTGATCTTGTGGGCTTTTTCGATCAGTTCGCGGGCTTCGCTATAACGCGTGGTGCGATCGGAAAGCGTGTAGCCCAGCGCATTCAGCGCCATGGCATTTTCCGGTTCGCGCTTGATGATGGTCCGCAGGTCTTTTTCCATCTGCGCCAGATCATTGCGTTTTTCAGCCAGCATGGCGCGGGTGTACAGCAGGTTGGCGTCGTCCGGGTATTGCTTGAGCGCCTGATTCAATACCTGCCAGCCACGATCCAGCTGATCATTGCTGGTCAGTGTTTCGGCTTCGATCAGGTACAACTGCACAGCATAATCGGGCTCTTCGGCGCGGGCTTCTGACAGCCGTTTGGCGGCTTCGGCACCGTTACCGTTGCTGACCAGAATATCGGCCTGGCGCAATTGCGCTGCGAGGAAGTCCGGGCCGGGGCCTACCTGAGCGTATTCGTTGAGCGCGCTTTGCGGGTCATCGCGCTCTTCGTGGATGCGGCCCAGATTCAAGTGCGCCGAATCGACATGCGCGCCACGGGCGATCAGTTCTTCCAGATAACCCGCTGCTTCGTCCCAGGCCTTGGCTTCAAGGCACACCAAGGCCAGCGAGAAGCGCAGCTCGTCATCATCCGGATACTGCTGCAAGAGCGCAGAAAACTGCACTTTGGCGTCTTCCATACGGTTCTGCTCGACGAGCATGCGCGCATAGGTCAGGCGCAGACGCTTGTCGTCGGGGTATTTCTTGATGCTTTTTTCCAGCAGGGGCACCGCTTCCTTGCCTCGATTCATGCTTTGCAGCAGGCGGGCGTGGAGCAGGATCGGCGCGATTTCGCCTTCTTTGGGCGGGTTGTCTTCGAGCAGTTTCAGCGACTGTTCGGAATCGCCGTTCTGCTGCAGCAACAGCGCCTTGCCGAAAATCAGCTGGCCATTGTTCGGGTATTTGCCCAGCAGTCGGTCAAAGCTCTTGAGCAGACCATTGCGGGTGTCCGGATCTGTTTCGGCCGCCGACAGGGCCAGAAAATCGAAGTGCGTGTCGCCCTGGCCTTGCAGGACCCTCTCCATGTACACAAGGGAGTCGTCGTAACGCCCGGCGCGCGCCAGTTGAATGGCGGCGGCTCGTTGCGCTTCAAGATTGCCCGGCGCGTTCCTCGCCCAGATCAGTGCGGTATCCAGCGCCGACTGATCGGCACCCATGTACTCGGCAATCTGATAAGCGCGCTCCGAGACCCCCGGGTCCTGAGTCTTGATCGCCTGGGTCACGTAGTTGTCCAGGGCGATGTCGAAGCGGTTGCGCTGGCCAGCCAGCTCCGCACTCAACAGGCTGACAAGAGTGTCCTGAGTGAACGAGCCATAGACCTGCGGCTTGGCTTCAGGCGCGGGTGGGGCGTCCTTTTGAGCGGGCACAGGCTGTGACGAGGCGGGGGTCATGGACTGACAGCCACCTAGAAAGGCAAGAGCAAGGAACAACGCGGAGGATCTATTCATATATAAGAAGGGCGGCTTACCTGCGGTGGGAGCATCATGACACAAGGCTGTTGGCAAAACCCACAGCCGTCGGAAAAACTGATGCAATGCGTGTGTTTGCAGTGTCGCGGACCCAAAAGCACGGTCTGCGACGAGCGATTGTAGTGGGACAATAATATGTGGTGGTTGTTCTGAGCTTATCGAAGTAGGACAATTACCGGCTTCACGTCACCACCTGCGACCCTGAATGGCCTTCCTTGCACTCGGTATCAACCATAAGACCGCCTCGGTCGACGTTCGCGAGCGTGTGGCATTTACCCCGGAACAGCTGGTCGAGGCATTGCAGCAGCTCTGCCAACTGACGGAAAGCCGCGAGGCTGCGATCCTTTCTACCTGCAACCGCAGCGAGTTGTACATCGAACACGAGCACCTCGGCGCGGACAGTATTCTTGCCTGGCTCGCCAATTATCATCACCTCAGTCTTGAAGAACTGCGCGCCAGTGCTTACGTGCACGAAGATGACGCTGCCGTGCGGCACATGATGCGTGTCGCCTCGGGGCTCGATTCGCTGGTGCTCGGCGAGCCGCAGATTCTCGGCCAGATGAAGTCCGCCTACGCGGTTGCCCGCGAAGCCGGCACGGTCGGGCCGTTGCTCGGTCGTCTGTTCCAGGCGACGTTCAGCGCCGCCAAACAGGTGCGTACCGACACCGCCATCGGCGAGAACCCGGTCTCTGTGGCCTTTGCCGCAGTCAGCCTGGCGAAACAGATTTTCAGTGACCTGCAACGCAGCCAGGCCTTGTTGATCGGTGCAGGCGAGACCATTACGCTGGTCGCCCGGCATCTGCATGATCTGGGCGTCAAGCGTATTGTGGTCGCCAACCGCACGCTGGAACGCGCCAGCATGCTTGCCGCCGAGTTCGGTGCGCACGCGGTGCTGTTGTCGGACATCCCGGCGGAACTGGTCAACAGCGATATCGTGATCAGCTCGACGGCCAGCCAGTTGCCGATTCTGGGCAAGGGCGCCGTGGAAAGTGCGCTGAAGCTGCGCAAGCACAAACCGATTTTCATGGTCGATATCGCCGTACCGCGGGATATCGAGCCTGAAGTCGGCGAGCTGGACGATGTTTACCTGTACAGCGTCGATGACCTGCATGAAGTGGTGGCAGAGAATCTCAAGAGCCGTCAGGGCGCGGCGCTGGCCGCCGAGCAACTGGTCAGCGTGGGTGCCGAGGACTTCATGTCGCGCCTGCGCGAACTGGCTGCAGTCGACGTGCTGCGCGCCTATCGTCAGCAAAGCGAACGGCTGCGTGACGAAGAACTGAGCAAGGCGCAACGTATGCTGGCCAACGGCAGCAATGCCGAGGACGTACTGATCCAGCTGGCGCGTGGCCTGACCAACAAATTGCTGCATGCACCCAGCGTGCAGCTCAAGAAGCTGTCTGCCGAAGGCCGCGTCGATGCGCTGGCCATGGCCCAGGAACTATTTGCCCTCGGTGAGGGCTCGACGGATAAAACCCCGCAATGAAAGCTTCACTGCTCAATAAGCTGGATGTGCTCAGCGACCGTTTCGAGGAACTGACCGCGCTGCTCGGCGACGCGGAAGTCATCAGCGATCAGACACGCTTTCGCGCCTATTCCCGTGAATACGCTGAAGTGGAGCCGGTCGTTACGCTCTACGCGCAGTTGCTCAGGGTGCAGGGTGATCTGGAGGGCGCACAGGCGCTGCTCAAGGACAGTGATCCGGACATGCGCGAAATGGCCGTCGAGGAAGTTCGCGAAACCAGGCAGCAACTGGTCGAGCTGGAAGCGCAATTGCAGCGCATGCTGCTGCCCAAGGACCCGAACGACGGTCGTAACGTGTTTCTGGAAATCCGCGCGGGCACCGGCGGTGACGAAGCGGCGATCTTCTCCGGCGACCTGTTCCGCATGTATTCGCGTTACGCCGAGCGGCGTGGCTGGCGGGTCGAGATTCTTTCCGAAAACGAAGGCGAGCATGGCGGCTACAAGGAAGTCATTGCGCGCGTCGAGGGTGACAGCGTCTACGGCAAGCTGAAATTCGAGTCCGGCGCGCACCGTGTGCAGCGTGTTCCGGAGACCGAATCCCAGGGCCGCATCCATACCTCTGCCTGTACGGTTGCGGTGTTGCCGGAGCCTGACGAGCAGCAGGCGATCGAGATCAACCCAGCCGACCTGCGGGTCGACACCTATCGTTCTTCGGGTGCCGGTGGTCAGCACGTCAACAAGACCGACTCGGCGATCCGCATCACTCACTTGCCGTCAGGTATTGTCGTCGAGTGCCAGGAAGAGCGTTCGCAGCACAAGAACAGAGCCCGGGCAATGTCCTGGCTATCTGCCAAACTGAATGATCAGCAGACCAGCGCGGCGGCCAATGCCATTGCCAGCGAGCGCAAGCTGCTGGTCGGCTCGGGCGATCGGTCCGAGCGCATACGTACGTATAACTTCCCTCAGGGGCGAGTGACGGATCACCGCGTGAACCTGACTTTGTATTCGCTGGATGAAGTTCTGGCGGGCGGAGTCGATGCAGTGATAGAGCCGCTACTCGCTGAATATCAGGCTGATCAACTTGCGGCACTGGGTGAGTAAATGACCATCATCGCAAGTGTACTCAGAAGCGCCGAGCTTCCCGATTCACCGACCGCACGGCTCGATGCCGAGTTGCTGCTGGCGGCAGCGCTGGGCAAACCGCGCAGTTTTCTGCACACCTGGCCCGAGCGCATCGTCAGCACCGAAGCCGCAGTGGCATTCGCTGGCTACATGGAACGCCGCCGCAAGGGCGAGCCGGTCGCTTACATCCTCGGCCAGCAGGGCTTCTGGAAGCTGGACCTGGAAGTCGCGCCGCACACGTTGATCCCGCGCCCCGAGACCGAAATGCTGGTCGAGGCGGCACTGGAAATGGTGCCTGCCTTCGCGCCTGCTCAGGTGCTGGACCTTGGCACCGGCACCGGCGCGATTGGGCTGGCGCTGGCCAACGACCGCCAGCAATGGAAGGTCACCGCGGTTGACCGTGTGCCAGAGGCCGTCGCCTTGGCCGAACGCAACCGGCAGCGCTTGCAACTGAACAACGCCGAAGTCTTCGAAAGCCACTGGTTCAGTGGCCTGCAGGGTCGACAGTTCGACCTGATCATCAGCAACCCGCCGTACATCTCCGACGCCGATCCGCATCTGTCGGCTGGCGACGTGCGTTTTGAGCCGAGCAGTGCGCTGGTGGCCGGTTCCGACGGGCTGGATGACTTGCGCACGATCATCGAACAGGCGCCTGCACACCTCAACGCGGATGGATGGCTGCTGCTGGAACACGGCTACGATCAGGGGGCTGCGGTGCGTGAGCTGCTGATTCGCCAGGGCTTCGAGCGTATTCAGACGCGCCGTGATCTGGGCGAGCATGAGCGCATCACGTTCGGATGCAAGCCGTGCTGAGTGACCAGGAGCTGCTGCGCTACAGTCGCCAGATTCTGCTGCAACACGTTGATATCGACGGCCAGCTGCGACTCAAGCAAAGTCGTGCGTTGATCGTGGGCATCGGCGGGCTTGGCTCGCCGGTGGCCTTGTATCTGGCCGCCGCAGGGGTCGGCGAACTGCATCTGGCGGATTTCGATCACGTCGACCTGACCAACCTGCAACGCCAGATCATCCACGACACTCAGAGCATCGGGCAGGCCAAGGTGGACTCGGCCATCGCCCGGCTCACCGCGATCAATCCCGAGATCACCCTTGTCGCTCATCGTACGGCGCTGGATACCGACTCACTGGGCGCGGCGGTGCAGGCTGTCGATCTGGTGCTGGACTGCTCGGATAATTTCGCCACCCGCGAAGCGGTCAATGCCGCCTGTGTCGCTGCCGGCAAGCCGTTGGTCAGCGGGGCGGCCATCCGGCTCGAAGGGCAGTTGTTGGTGTTCGATCCGCGTCATGCGGACAGCCCTTGTTACCATTGTCTGTACGGGCATGGCAGCGAAGCCGAACTGACCTGCAGCGAGGCCGGTGTCATCGGGCCGCTGGTCGGTCTGGTTGGCAGCCTGCAGGCGCTGGAGGCGTTGAAACTGCTGGCCGGCTTCGGCGAGCCCATGGTCGGTCGCCTGTTGTTGATCGACGCCTTGAGCACGCGTTTCCGTGAACTGAAGGTCAAGCGTGACCCGGCGTGCAGCGTCTGCGGTGCGGCCAGCGTGCAGGGCGAGCATGCGTGACGTGCATATGAGCCATGGCAGCGATGCGCCGGTCGGAATCTTCGATTCCGGGGTCGGTGGTCTGTCGGTGCTCAATGAAATACGTCAGCTGTTGCCCAGCGAGTCGCTGCTGTATCTGGCGGACTGCGGGCACATTCCCTACGGCGAAAAGACTCCCGAATTCATCATCGAGCGGTGCCTGACGATTGCCGGGTTTTTCCGCGAGCAGGGTGCCAAGGCGCTGGTCGTCGCCTGCAACACGGCCACGGCAGCAGGCGTGTCGCACCTGCGTCAGCGCTACCCGGATTGGTCGATTGTCGGCATGGAGCCAGCGGTCAAACCGGCTGCCGAGGCGACCCGCAGCGGCGTTGTCGGTGTGCTGGCGACCACCGGAACGCTACAAAGCGCCCGCTTTGCGGCCTTGCTGGACCGTTTTGCCAACGATGTGCGGGTCGTGACCCAGCCGTGTCCCGGGCTGGTCGAACTGATCGAAACCGGCGACCTGTTAAGCCCGCAAATCCGTCAATTGCTGCAGCATTATGTCGAGCCGCTACTGGCAGCGCGCTGTGACACGATCATTCTGGGCTGCACGCACTATCCGTTTCTCAAGCCATTGCTGCGCGAAATGCTCCCGGAGTCGGTCACCCTGATCGATACCGGAGCCGCAGTGGCGCGGCAGCTGCAGCGTCTTTTGGCGCGGTCCGGCCTGCTTGCCAGTGGTATCGCCCGAGACACTGTGTATTGGTCTAGTGACATACCGGACAATTTCAGAAAAATCCTACCTTTTTTGTCGCAAAACGTCGGCGATGTGAGAAGCTTCCGTTTGTAAAAAAAACGTGAAAAAGGCGCTTTTGGGGTGAACTTACGTCGCCTCCGCGGCTTCTATAAAAGCGGCTGATGAATTCCAACACTTTTCGTACAATTTAATATATTTAGGACGTTTCTCATGAAGAGACTCTTTTGCCTGGCCGTGATTGCGGCCGCTTTGGCAGGGCAAGCTTCAATCGCGCAGGCTGATGGTGTTGAGTTTTCGGTCGGTCAGACCGGCGAGTCGACCATGACTTATCGTCTGGGCGTGCAGTTTGATTGGGATAAAACCTGGCTGCAAAGCGACATCGGTCGTTTGACCGGCTACTGGGATGGCGCTTACACCTACTGGGATGGCAAGGACTACAAGGATAACCACAGCCTGTCGTTCTCCCCGGTTCTGGTCTACGAATTCGGCAACGGCAACGTCAAGCCATACGTAGAAGCCGGTATTGGCGTCTCGGTGTTCTCCAACACCCAGGTCGAAGACCGCAAGTTCGGTTCTGCCTTCAACTTCGAAGACCGTATCGGTTTTGGTCTGCGCTTCGCGGGCGGGCATGAAGTCGGTATCCGTGCGACCCACTACTCCAACGCCGGCATCAAAGAGCCGAACGACGGTATAGAAAGCTACGCACTGCACTACAAGATGCCGTTCTGATAAAACAGCTGCCTCTCATGCCAGCGCCCCGCGTTGGCATGCATTTCGTGACGCTCCGCTCCGGACCATCCCCCCCCCCCCCCCCCCGCAGAAGAGCCCGGGTGACGGCGCTTTCAGGCTTCTGCCCGCAGGGCGTAGGAGCGAACTTGTTCGCGAAAGGGCCGGTATATTCACCGAAAATACTTCGTCTGAACTGACGCCTTCGCGAACAAGCGAAGCGTCGCCCGGTCCGCTCCTACGGCCTTCGGCCAGAATCAAGAACAGATTTGTGTATAACGCTTAGCACAGCGCGTGGGGACGATAGTGATGAATCAAAGATAAGCCGTCGCAATCCCTTTGCGTTCGTTCAGGCAATCTTCCGCACCCGCTTCGAATTCACGACAGATCAACGGGCGTTTCTCGTAGATCGTGCACATCATCGTGTTGCGATCCAGTGCAGCGCACCAGCCGTCATCCAGACGCAGCATGACCTCGCCACCCCACTCATCGGTATCGATGTAACGCTCAGGCACGCCCGTGTCGGTGATCAGCATCACTTCCAGCTGGCAACAGCAGGCTGCGCAGGTCGAACACGTGACTGCCGGTTCTTCGCCGTGGATCTCCGCGAGCGGAATGAGTGTAGCGTTCAGAGCGGTTCTCCCGAGTGTCTGGCGGCGCGGGCTGCCAGCCATTGCAGCAGGGGAAATACACCCGCCCAGACCAGGCCCAGCACCAGCATGCCTGGCCACACTCCAAGGGGAAGATGGACCTGTGCCAGTTGCGAGCCGGCATAGTACGACATGGGGCCGCCAATAGCGCCCAGCACGACTGCGCGCCATAGCGGCTTCGCTGTCCAGGCCAGGCAATGATTGAGCGTGGTGCCTAGCACCGCCCACAACAGCGCCAGCCACAGCGGTAAGAGATAGCCGCCCGTGCCGAAGTCAAAAACACCGAGCGTCATCAAGGCACTGTCCAGCACGATACCGATCAAGGTCACGGTCAGAATCAGGCGGCCTTCGGCTGCCCATGAGCTGATCCACAGAAAATGCACCGCCAGAACGCCGACAGCGATCAGCAGCCAGAAACTGTTGCCGCCCAGTACACAGGCGAACCAGCCGATCTGAAACAACAGCGCATTGGCGATGGATTTAAGCATTGAAGCGCCCAAGCAAGGGTTCGCGCAGCGCTTCGGGCTTGGCGAGCAGCAGTTGCGCGGTGCCAATGGTCCGCTCCAGGAAGCCGCCTTCGCAGTAACACAGGTAAAACTCCCACAGGCGCAGGAAATGCTCGTCGTAACCCAGTTCGGCGAGTTTGCCGTGAGCGTCTTTGAAGTTGTCGTGCCACAGGCGCAGGGTTCGCGCGTAGTGCAAGCCGAAATCTTCCATGTGCAGCAGGTTCATGTCGGTATCGCTGCCGACGATGTCGAGCATCTTCGCCACCGAGGGCAGGGCGCCACCGGGGAAAATGTAACGCTGGATGAAGTCCACATTGCTTTTGGCCTGTGCGTAACGCTGCTCGCGGATGGTGATCGCCTGCAGCAGCATCATGCCGTTGCTTTTCAGCAGGTTCGCGCATTGCTTGAAGTAGGTGGGCAGGAAGCGATGGCCGACCGCTTCGATCATCTCGATGGACACCAGCTTGTCGTACTCACCGGTCAGGTCACGGTAGTCGGTCAGCAGCAGCGTCACGCGATCCTGCAGGCCCAGTTCGATCAACCGTCGCTCGGTGTAGGCGAACTGTTCTTTGGACAGGGTCGTGGTGGTCACCTGGCAGCCGTAGTGCTGCGCCGCGTAAATAGCCATGCTGCCCCAGCCGGTGCCGATTTCCAGCAGGTGATCGGTGGGTTTCAAGGCAAGTTTCTGACAGATTCGTTCGAGCTTGTTCAACTGCGCCTGTTCCAGCGTGTCGTCTTCGCTGAGGAACTGCGCGGCTGAGTACATCATTGTCGGGTCGAGAAACTGCTCGAACAGCGTGTTGCCCAGGTCGTAATGGGCCGCGATGTTTTTCTGCGAGCCTTCGCGCGTGTTGCGGTTGAGCCAGTGCAGCGCATGAATCAGCGGGCGGGTCAGGCGCGCCATTCCGCCCTCCATCGCATCCAGTACATCCAGATTGCTAACAAACACCCGGACCACCGCCGTCAGATCTGGTGTCGTCCAGTAGCCATGAATGAAGGCCTCGCCCGCACCGATGGAACCGTTGCTGGCGACCATGCCCCAGGCTGCCGAGTCCAGAATATGGATTTCAGCCTGAATCAGCGCGCCGTTCTTGCCGAACACATGGCGCTCACCCCGTTCGACAATCACCAACTGGCCGTTGCGCAGTCCTGCGAGTTGCCGCAGTACACCTCGGCGCAGGAGGTTGGCAGTCAAACCATTGGTGCCCAGATTGGCAGAAAAACTACTGCTACTGCTTTTCATGGAGTGAGTCCTTGGATTGCGCGGCGGCAGCACGGTACTCGCCGTCAGCGGCCTGATGGGAAAAGATCGGTATGCGTTTGACCAACAGGCGCATGGCCTGCCAATAAATGGCCAGACAGGTTTTCGCGGTCATCCATGGATAAGCGATCAGATAGCGATGCAGCGTCTTGCGGTTCAGATTCTGGCGGGTCAGATTGAGCGTGGCGTCAAACATCTTCAGCTCGCCTTGCCAGTCAGCCATGTGCACACCGATCCGTTCGGCGGGCTGGCTGAAGCTCATGCGGTATTCGAGATCACGTGGCAGGAACGGTGAAACATGAAAGGCCTTGGCCACGGCAAAATGCTGATGGCCTTCACCGGTGGCGGGCAGCACGTAGCTGTAGCGCTCGCCCCACGGGGTATTGGTGACTTCACACAGAATGCCGGCCAGTGTGCCGTCAGCCTCATGGCAGTAGAAAAAACTCACCGGGTTGAAAGACAGGCCCCAACTGCGTGCCTGGGTCAGCAGGCAGACGCGACCCGACGGGATGCGGCCCAACGCTTTGCCGACCCGCTCGCGGACCGCCTCGATGAGCGTCAGCCCTTGTCCGGTCAGCTCTGGCAGGTAGTCTCGCTCACGAAACGAGAACGGCGCAAAACGCCCCCGGCCTGCCAGTGGGGAGAGCCCCAGCACGCTGTCCTGTTCATCCAGATCCAGATAGATCAGGCCTATCCGATAGGTGAACTCATGGGCGCGCGGTGCAAACCGCCGGTGGCTGATCCAGCCACTGTAGAGGGCGCTGTTCACAGCGTTTCACCAAAGGCCTGGGCGACACGCAGGCCGCTGACCACGCCGTCTTCGTGAAAGCCATTGGCCCAGTAGGCGCCGCAGTACCAGGTGTTATCCACACCATTGATTTCCTCCCAGCGCGCCTGTGCAGCGATCGCACCGAGGCTGTATTGCGGATGGGCGTAGCGGTAGCGGCCGAGGATTTTGGCCGGGTCGATGGCCGCAGTCTGGTTGAGGCTGACGCAGAACGTCGTGTCGCTCTCGATCCCTTGCAGAATGTTCATGTCATAGGTGACGGCGGCCGACTGCTGTTCGCCGCCGCCCAGGCGATAGTTCCAGCTTGCCCAGGCCAGTTTGCGCTTGGGCAGCAGTCGCATGTCGGTGTGCAGCACCACATCGTTTTCGGCATAGCGCAGCGCGCCGAGAATCGACTGCTCGGCACTCGATGGCTGCGCCAGCATGGCCAGGGCTTGATCGCTGTGGCAGGCAAACACCACCTTGTCGAAGCGTTCGCTGCCCATGGCGCTGTGCAGCGTCACACCTTCGCTGTCACGTTCGACACGTGTGACCGGGCACGACAGACGAATGCGCTCGCGGAACGAGGCTGTCAGCGGTTCCACATAACTGCGGGAGCCGCCCTTAATCACGCACCATTGCGGGCGGTGGGTGACCGAGAGCAGGCCGTGATTCTTGAAAAAGCGCACGAAGAACTGCAACGGGAAGCCGAGCATGTCGGCCAGCGACATCGACCAGATCGCCGCGCCCATGGGCACGATGTAATGATCGATGAAGCGCTGGCCATAACCGCCGGTCTTCAGGTATTCACCCAGCGTGGTGTCCGCCGCGATGCGCTGATTTTCCAGATCATCGACCGATTGGCGATTGAAACGCAGGATATCGCGCAGCATGCCCCAGAACCGTGGCGACAGCAGATTGCTGCGCTGGGCGAACAGGCTGTTGAGGTTATTGCCGTTATATTCCACGCCAGTGCGCGGATCATGCACCGAAAAGCTCATTTCCGCAGGCTGGAAGCCGACACCCAGCTGGCCTAGCAGGCGAATGAAATTGGGGTAGGTCCAGTCGTTGAAGACAATGAAACCGGTGTCAATGGCGTAGGCGCGGCCTTCGACCTGCACGTCCACCGTGTGAGTGTGCCCGCCGATCCAGTCCGAAGACTCGAACACGGTCACCTCATGCGCGCGGTTGAGCAGGTAGGCACTGGTCAGGCCAGAAATCCCGCTGCCAATGACTGCGATCTTCATTGCGCGTCCTTATTCGACGATTCGCTGCGCGCCATGCGTTTACCGAGGGCGAGGCGGGCGCGTGCCGGAAGCAGGGCCAGTAGGCTCATGCTGAAGATGAACAGCGCCGGAAAGGCGATATCCAGTGGGCGTTTGTTGCGTCCCAGTTTGCTGGCGATGTGCTTGGCTGCCTTTTCGACAGGCCAGCGCATCGGCATGGGGAAATCGTTTTTCTGCGTCAGCGGCGTGTCGACGAATCCGGGGCTGACCACCGTCACGTCGATGTTTTCGCTGGCCAGGTCCAGGCGCAGCGCTTCGAGCAGGTAACGCAGGCCGGCCTTCGACGCGCCGTAGGCCTCGGCGCGGGGCAGGGCCAGGTAGGTCACCGCACTGGCCACGCCGACCAGATGCGGCTGATGACCTTTGCGCAGCAGCGGCAACGCGTGCTCGATGCAGTAACTGCTGGCCAGCAGGTTGGTACGCACCACGCGTTCGACCATGGCCGCTTCAAACTGCCGGGCATCGATGTACTCGCAGGTGCCGGCGTTGAAGATGGCGGTGTCCAGGGCTCCCCATTGCTGGGCGATGTCGTCGGCAATCGCCTTGACTTGCTCGGGGTCGGTGATGTCACCGGTCACCAGCAGCACCTGCGTGGGATAAACCTTCGCAAGGTTCTGCAATGGCTCAAGCGTGCGTGCGGTCAGCGCGAGCCGATGACCGGCGTTGAGCAGTTCTTTGGCCAAGGCCAGGCCAATGCCGCTGCTTGCCCCGGTCAACCAGATGCGTCGTGCAACAGGAGTGCTCATCCCAACCTCTTCTTCAACCAATGGATGACTCGACCCATGATGGGCAGATGTTCGTAGAGCAATGCACCGGCATCGAAGTAGTCCCGGTGTCGATAAACCTTGTCGCGCCACTTCAGGTGCGAACAGCCTTCTACCTGAATTGTCCGGCCGGCGGCCAGACGCGGATGCGAATAACTCATGGTCCAGACCAGATAGCCCTCGCCGGGGCGCACTTCGTCGAAGGCGTGGAAGTCGAAACGCAGGTCCTCGACGTTGGCGTACAGCTCGCCGAAGTAGTGGCGCATGGCGGCAAGGCCGTGGATATCGTGCATCGGGTCGCTGAACGACACGTCTTCGCTGTACAGCTCGGCAACCTGGTCAAGGTTGTCCTTGTTCAGCGCGGCAAAACCTTCGGCGAAGCGATGCAGGAAATCAGCCATGTTCGACTCCTGCGGCCGGCTGTCGAGCCGGGAGCGCCTTGAACGCCGCCAGGGCGCGAGCGCGGCTCTTGCTCAGGTCGACGATGGGTTTCGGGTAGTCGGCAGCGCCAAACAGGTCACCGATTAACGACGGGTCGTGAATCTGCTTTTTATTCATATCCGCCAGTTCCGGCAGCCAGCGCTTGATGAACACGCCTTCCGGGTCGAAGCGTTCCGACTGCGACAGCGGATTGAAAATACGGAAATAGGGCGCCGAATCGGTGCCGGTGGACGAGCTCCACTGCCAGCCGCCATTGTTCGACGCCAGATCACCGTCGATCAGGTGGCGCATGAAAAAGCGCTCGCCCTCACGCCAGTCGATCAACAGGTTCTTGGTGAGAAACATCGCAACGACCATCCTTAGCCGATTGTGCATCCATCCGGTTTCCAGCAACTGACGCATCGCTGCGTCAATGATCGGCAGCCCGGTCCGTGCCTCTTGCCAGGCGCGCAGTTCTTCAGGGGCATCGCGCCACTTCAACGCCTCGGTTTCCGGGCGAAAGGCGCGATGACGCGAGACGCGCGGGTAGCCGACCAGCGTGTGTTTATAGAACTCTCGCCATAATAGCTCGTTGATCCAGGTCACGGAGCCCACGTCGCCGGTCTCGAACTCGCCCTGATTGCTGGCCAGGGCCGCGTGCAGGCACTGGCGTGGCGAAATCACCCCGGCCGCCAAATAGGCCGACAGCTGGCTGGTGCCGGGCTTGGCCGGAAAGTCGCGTTCGGTCTTGTAGTAGCTGATCTGCTCGTCGGCGAAGGCGTCCATACGCCGTCTGGCTTCCGCCTCACCGGCCGGCCACAGGTCACGCAACGCTTTCGAGGGCGTGGCAAAGCCCTTGACCTGATCGGGAACCGCATCGCTTTTTATCGACTGTGCCGGCTGCGCTTTCGGGGTGCGCACCGGGTGCGGCATGGCCTCGTGCAGTCGGGTATAGCAGACCTTCTTGAACTGGGTGAATACCTGAAAATAGTTGCCGGTCTTGGTCAGGATGCTGCCGGGCTTGAATAACAGCTGATCGAGGTAGCTGCTGAAGTGCACACCGGCTTTTTCCATCGTCTTGTGCACCGCCTGGTCACGGCGGGTCTCGT
The DNA here is from genome assembly GCF_009495975.1 of Pseudomonas sp. SZ57. Lineage (NCBI taxonomy): Bacteria > Pseudomonadati > Pseudomonadota > Gammaproteobacteria > Pseudomonadales > Pseudomonadaceae > Pseudomonas > Pseudomonas sp. SZ57. The sequence goes on from NZ_WIBD01000003.1 coordinate 136,097, forward strand.
TGATGCCGTATTCCTGATTGACGTGCAGGCCCTCGACCTTGAACTGTGTGCACAGCTTTGCCAGCACTTCAGGCGCCTGGTCCCAAGTGTCCGCCTCGCGGATCAGCAAGGGAACATTCAACGCGCCCAGCGCCTTCTCGAGCTCGACCAGATTGCGCAGCCAGAAGTCGACCTTGCAGTCGGCATCGTCATGGCTGCGCCACTGCGCAGGACTGAGCAGGTAGACCGCCAGCGTCGGACCGCGCTCCATGGCGGCGGTCAGGGCAGTGTTGTCTTGAGCGCGCAGGTCACTGCGCAGCCAGATCAGTTGCATGAGAAGTCCTTAGATAAGTCCGAGCTTGCCCAGCTCGATCTGAGCGCTGAGTACGTCGTGGGCAAGGGTCAGTCCAGATATCTCCTTGGCCTGTACGAGCAACTCGGCATTATGGATCTGCACCGTTGGTCCGCCCAGCACGACAGGGCAGGTGATATTGGCCAGCAATCGGGGCAAATGGGTCACGTTCAGCGACTTGCTGGAATACAGCAATATGCCTCGTGGCTTGAGGTATTCGGCTGCCAGCGCCAGCTCGCCGACCGGCAGTGGCCAGTCGAACACCTCGACCGGACAGTCGGCGCTGCTCACCAGCCAGGCCGCGAGCCACAGATGCGGCTCCAGCGGCAGATCGGACTGATTGACCAGCAGCAACGGGCTGCCATTGAGCTGACGGTTGTTGTGATAGATGCGCGCGCCGAACTTGCTGCGCAGCCAGGAGTAGAAAAACGTGCGCTCCAGTTGTGCGCCGAACTTGCCTTGCCAGCGCCGTTCCAGTTCGGCCAGCAGCGGCAGCAGCAGCTGTTCACACAGCGTGCGCGGCGGGTACAGCGACATCGCTTGATTGAACACATCATCGACCCGGCGTTCGGCCAGCTCGCCGATCGCGACCAGCAAGGTTTGACGCAATGCGTCCCAGTCGTTGGTCGGCGGCAGGGCGTCCTGGCGATTGTCATCGATCAGGCCCTTGACCTGACTGACCGACACGCCACGGTTGAGCCAGGTCAGAATCTTCATGACGCGCTGCACATGCTCGTCCGAATACAGCCGATGACCTTTGGCGGTGCGGTGCGGGACGATCAGTCCGTAACGACGCTCCCAGGCACGCAGGGTGACGGCGTTGACGCCTGTCTGCCGTGCGACCTCGCGGATCGGCAGCCAGTCGCCCGGCACCTCTGTATCTGTTTCATTCATGAGTCAAATCGCATTGCGCAGGCTGAGGTTTTCCGGGTGGGGCTGCATGTACACCTGCAGTGCCACATACGGGTCCGGATGTTGGCGAAAATGATGTTTGAGCAGCGTCAGCGGTACGATCAACGGCACGATGCCCTGATGATACTGGGCGATGACCTGCTGGATTTCCTGCTTGTCCTCACTGGTAATGGTTTGTTTCAAATAACCACACAGGTGCTGCAGGACGTTGGTGTGAGTGCTGCGCGTGGCGCACTTTTTCAAGGCCGCCATCAGTTGGCTGAAGTACATCGGCGCGATTTCATTCGGGTCGGTGCGGCCCATGCTGCCGAGCAGCTTGCCCAGTGCCTTGTATTGCACCGGGTCATTGGCCATCAGCTGGTATTTGTAGCGCGAGTGGAATTCGGTCAGGGCGCGCCGGGTGACGCCTTCTTTCAGCAGCTGTTGCCAAGCCGCGTAGGCAAACACGCGGGTAACGAAGTTTTCGCGCAGCACGGCATCGTTGAGCCGCCCGTCTTCCTCGACGGGTAGATCGGGGTGACGTTCGCAAAAGGCCTGCGCATAGATGCCGCGACCACCGCCATCGACCGGGGCGCCGTTTTCGCGGTAGACCTTGACGCGCTCCAGGCCGCAGGACGGGGATTTCTGCATGAAGATGTAGCCGCAGATATCACCCAGCTCAGCGGCCATCTGTATGCCGTAATCCGCCAGGGCCTCGGTGACGTCCAGGTCACGATTGACCGTGCCGAGCGCCTTTGGGTTTTCTGCGTCGCCTACCAGCCTGATCGGCTCGCGGGGGATGCCCATGCCGATAGCGACTTCAGGACACGCCTGGACGAAATCGAAATACTTGCTCAGCGCCTGTGTACACAGATGAGATTCCTTGTGTCCGCCATTGAAGCGAACCTCTGCACCCATCAGGCAGGCACTGATGCCGAGTTTGGGTTTTTCGATTACGGACGCCGCCATCAGTCACCTCTACAGAAGACTTGTACAGATAGTTCGTGCTGTACAACTTGTCTTCATCATAGGGGTGTAACTGTACAAGTCAAATTCTTTGTAGAGGGCGGTAAGGGCTGATTCCAGCTACTTCCAGCCCATCCGCCAGGTATCCGCCTGTTGCAGCACTTGCCACGGCAGTCGCTCGCTGCGCTGGGTCAGCACGGCCTGCAGCTCGACTTCCAGAACGGTGCCTTCTTCGTCCTTGAACAGTTCGGTCACCAGAAAGTGTTTTTCCCGATTGAGCGGGGTGGCGGCTGTCCATTTCGACAGCAGCAGCTTGCGCGGGTTGATCTGATTCATTGCACATGCTCCAGCAGTCGGCGCGCGGCTTCCTGGCCACTCAGCCAGGCGCCTTCCACACGCCCGGACAGGCACCAGTCGCCGCACACGTAAATGCCCAGATCGGCGTCCGACAGGGCGCCCCATTCGTGAGAGCCGGCAGGTCGTGCATACAGCCAGCGATGCGCGAGGCTGAATACCGGCGCCGGCATGGTGCAGTCGATCAGCTCCGCGAATGCACCGTGCAACTGTTCGGTGACCTGTTCTCTGGAGGCGTCGATATTCTGCTGGCTCCACTGGCTGGTGGCGTGCAGTACCCAGGTATCGAGCGTGGCGTCGCGCTCGGGTTTGCTGCGGTTGCGGGCCAGCCAGTCCAGCGGGCTGTCCCGCACGAAACAACCCTGCATGGGCGTCTGCAACGGGGTTTCGAAAGCCAGCGCCACAGCCCAGGTCGGGTCCATCTTCACGCCAGCCACGACGCTGGCCAGTTTCGGCGCGGCAGCCAGCAGGGCAGTGGCCTGAGGGGCCGGGGTGGCGATGATCACATGGCTGAAAGGGCCGTGGCTTTCGCCGTCGGCATCCAGCAGGTTCCAGTGTTGTTCGCCGCGAAACACTTCAGTGATGCGGCACGAGAACGACACCGGCAGATCGCCGCGCATCGCCCGGGTAATGGCGCTCATGCCAGGGGTGCCGACCCAGCGCACCTGCTCGTCCGGTGAGGGGCTGAGCCTGCCGTCATGAAAGTTGTAGAGCGAGGGCGTCCACTCGGCGACGTGGCCCTGGGTTTGCCACTGCTTGACTGCGGTGGCAAAGCGCCGGTCACGGGCGGTGAAATACTGTGCGCCCATGTCCAGCGAACCTGCGTCGCTGCGCTTGCTGGACATACGACCGCCGCTGCCGCGGCTCTTGTCGAAGAGGTGCACCTGATGCCCGGCGGATGTCAGCGCCTGGGCTGCTGAGAGTCCGGCGATACCGGTACCGATGATTGCGATAGGGACAGTCATAGGGGCCTCGTTACCTTGTCTGTACAGACTACGCCGTAGTTAAAACCTGTACAATCTTCTTGTTTGGTATAACTTGCAGTGGTTTTGGCATTTAGCGATTGAGTCACATTGCCACTGGCAAGGTCGAACGGTTCAGCGACTCGGGCAAAGGCCTCGGAAGCTGCGTTTCATTCTGCTGTGGCCTATGGTTCAGCTGACAGTTTCGTTTTCCGGACCAACGTCACGGACAGCGTTATTGGTAAAAATAAGACTACCCAATTGTCACCTACGCCACGCGAGGTTATCTGCCATGCACATATTGCTGACCGGTGGTACTGGTTTGATAGGACGAGCGCTCTGCCGTTCCTGGTCTGCTCAAGGCCATGAGTTGACGGTATGGAGCCGAAAACCCGCCGACGTCGCCGAGCTGTGCGGCCCCTCGGTACGTGGCATTGCTAGCCTTGATGAGCTGGGTGCGCAGCCGGTGGATGCAATCATCAATCTGGCAGGCGCGCCCATTGCGGATCGCCCCTGGACCCGCAAGCGCCGTCTGTTGCTGTGGGAAAGTCGCGTTGGCCTGACCGAACAACTACTGAAATGGTTGGGCACTCGCGAGCAAAAACCTGCGCTGATGATTTCCGGTTCTGCAGTCGGCTGGTACGGCGACAGTGGCGAGCGCGAAATCGACGAAACCTCGCTGCCTGCCAAGGAAGACTTTGCCAGTCAGCTGTGCAACGCCTGGGAAGAAACCGCGCAACGCGCCGAGGCGCTGGGTGTGCGCGTGGTGCTGATACGCACAGGGCTGGTGCTGTCCGATCGTGCCGGTTTTCTGCAGCGTCTGTTGCCACCTTTCAAATTCGGCATGGGCGGGCCGATCGGCAATGGCAGGCAGTGGATGCCGTGGGTTCACATCCATGACCAAATCGCCGCGATTGATTTTCTGTTGAATCTGAATGAAGCAAAGGGTCCTTATAATGTGTGTGCGCCTTCACCGGTGCGCAATCGTCAGTTTGCCAAGTCACTGGCCGGCATTCTGCACCGACCGGCATTCATGCCCATGCCTGCGCTGGCCCTGAAGGTATTGCTGGGTGAGCTGTCGGTATTGCTGCTCGGTGGTCAGCGTGCGCGGCCGGAGCGTTTGCAGGAAGCTGGTTTTACATTCAAGTACACCGAACTCGACATTGCCCTGCAGGATTTGCTGGGTCGCCACTGAACGCTGTTGAAATGAATAGGATGTTGCATGACCGATCACGCTTTGTTGCTGGTCAATCTGGGTTCGCCTGCTTCTACTCAAGTGGCAGACGTGCGCAGCTATCTGAACCAGTTCCTGATGGATCCTTATGTGATCGACCTGCCATGGCCCGTGCGCAGGCTGTTGGTCTCGCTGATTCTGATCAAGCGGCCCGAGCAGTCCGCGCACGCCTATGCGTCCATCTGGTGGGATGAAGGTTCGCCCCTGGTGGTGCTGAGCAAGCGCCTGCAGCAAGCGATGAAAAAGGAGTGGTCGCACGGACCGGTCGAGCTGGCCATGCGTTATGGCGAGCCGTCCATTGAAACGGTGCTGACGCGGCTGGCAGAGCAGGGCTTCAAGAAAGTCACCCTGGCGCCGCTGTACCCGCAGTTCGCCGACAGCACGGTGACCACGGTCATCGAAGAAGCCAAACGCGTGGTGCGCGCCAAATCGTTGAAGATGCAGTTCTCGGTTCTGCAGCCGTTCTACGATCAGCCCGAGTACCTGAGTGCGCTGGTGGAAAGCGTGCGGCCGCATCTGGAGCAATCTTATGACCATTTGCTGCTGAGCTTTCACGGTCTGCCTGAGCGGCACTTGCACAAGCTCGACCCGACCGGCAAGCATTGCCTGAAGGACGACTGCTGCATGACCGCACCCGCCGAAGTGCTCGCGACCTGCTATCGCGCGCAGTGCATACAGTCGGCGGCGGCGTTCGCCAAGCGTATGGGCATTCCTGACGGCAAGTGGTCGGTGTCGTTCCAGTCACGTTTGGGGCGCGCCAAGTGGATCGAACCCTACACCGAAGCGCATCTGGACGAACTGGCGGCGAAAGGTGTCAGGAAGCTGCTGGTCATGTGCCCGGCGTTCGTGGCTGATTGCATCGAGACGCTGGAAGAGATCGGTGACCGCGGTGCCGAGCAGTTCAAGGAAGCCGGGGGAGAGGAGCTGATCCTGATCCCTTGCCTGAACGACGATCCCAACTGGGCGAAAGAGCTGAACAGGCTGTGCGAGCGTGCGCCGTTGATGTTGTGATGCGCTGAACATCAAAGGCGGACGCAGAGCGTCCGGAATGTCATGTCGGACACAGGCTCACTCCCACAAGGGCGCATCAAGGCAACTGATCATCCAGTTGCTTGTTCTTCCAGCTGTCATTGCCCGGCAGGATCAGGTTCAGGACGATGGCGGTCACTGCGCACAGGGCAATGCCTTTCAGGCCGAAGTCGTTCGGGCCGTTGCCGGTGCCGATCAATACGCCGCCGATCCCGAACACCAGAGTGACCGAGACAATCACCAGGTTGCGCGCTTCGGCCAGGTCGATCTTGTGGCGGATCAGGGTGTTCATGCCCACCGCTGCAATCGAACCGAACAGCAGGCACAGAATGCCGCCCATTACCGGCACCGGAATGCTCTGCAGCAGCGCCCCGAACTTGCCAATGAACGCCAGCGTGATGGCAAAGAACGATGCCCAGATCATGATCTGCGGGTTGTAATTCTTGGTCAGCATCACCGCGCCAGTGACTTCGGCGTAGGTGGTATTGGGCGGGCCGCCGAACAGACCGGCAGCAGTGGTGGCGATGCCGTCGCCGAACAGCGTGCGATGCAGGCCCGGCTTTTTCAGGTAGTCGCGTCCGGTCACGCTGCCGACTGCAATTACTCCGCCGATGTGCTCGATGGCCGGGGCCAGAGCGACCGGGACAATGAACAGAATCGCCTGCCAGTTGAATTCCGGTGCGGTGAAGTGTGGCAAGGCCAGCCAGGCGGCGTCAGCGATCTTTTTGGTATCGACCACACCAAAGTAGAACGACAGTGCGAACCCCACCAGCACGCCGGAGATGATCGGCACCAGACGGAAAATGCCTTTGCCGAACACCGCCACGATCAGCGTGGTCAGCAAGGCGGGCATCGAAATCAGCATGGCGGTTTGATAAGGGATCAACTGCACGCCATCGCCGGACTTGCCCATCGCCATGTTGGCTGCGATCGGCGCCATGGCCAGACCGATCGAGATGATGACCGGCCCGATCACCACCGGAGGCAGCAGGCGGTCGATGAAACCGGTGCCCTTGATCTTCACGGCCAGACCGAGAAAGGTGTACACAAAGCCTGCCGCCATGACGCCGCCCATGGTCGCGGCCAGGCCGAACTGGCCCTTGGCGAGGATGATCGGGGTGATGAAGGCAAAGCTCGAGGCCAGAAAGACCGGCACCTGACGCCCGGTGACAATCTGGAACAACAGCGTACCCAGGCCTGCGGTGAACAGTGCCACGTTCGGATCGAGCCCGGTGATCAGCGGCATCAGGACCAGCGCGCCAAAGGCCACGAAGAGCATTTGTGCGCCGGATAGAATCGTGCGCCACAGTGGATCGTTGAACTCCTGCTGCGTCATCGGGTTACGCGTCCTTCTGCTTGGTGCCGAAAATCTTGTCACCGGCATCGCCCAGGCCCGGAATGATGTAGCCGTGTTCGTTCAGGCGCTCGTCGACGGAAGCGGTGTAGATCATCACGTCCGGGTGCGCTTTCTCTACGGCAGCGATGCCTTCGGGCGCAGCGACCAGAACCATGGCGCGGATTTCCTTGCAGCCAGCCTTCTTCAACAGATCAATGGTGGCGACCATCGAGCTGCCGGTGGCCAGCATCGGGTCGATGATCATCGCCAGACGCTCGTCGATTTCCGGGACCAGTTTTTCCAGGTAGGTGTGCGCCTGCAGGGTTTCTTCGTTGCGGGCCACGCCGACCGCGCTGACCTTGGCGCCCGGGATCAGGCTGAGCACGCCGTCCAGCATGCCGATACCGGCGCGCAGAATCGGCACGACGGTGATTTTCTTGCCCGCGATCTTCTCGACTGACACCGTACCGGCCCAGCCTTGAATGTCGTAACTTTCCAGGGTCAGGTCGGCCGTGGCTTCATAGGTCAGCAGCGCGCCGACTTCCTGAGCCAGCTCACGGAAGTTCTTGGTGCTGATGTCGGCGCGGCGCATAAGGCCGAGCTTGTGGCGGATCAGTGGGTGACGGATCTCACGAATGGGCATGGGGAAAGGCTCCAGCGGGGCAAAAATCGGTCTAGGTTAATCTATTCAGCTGTTACTGTCTTAAAGCGCGTGCAGTATCGTCTCGAAGCTTCGACGTTCGCGGCTTTTGCAAGACACTCGCAACGTTAGTCCAGAATCGCTTGCTCTGGCTTGAACGGATGCGTACCTTTGCCCGCTTTTCTCAAACTGCCTTACCTGGAGAGCGTCATGTCCGCTGATCTCGAGCATATCCGTCAAGTCATGCGCGAAGCTGACTGCCTGTACACCGAGTCCGAAGTGGATGCGGCCATTGCCCGCGTCGGCGCGCAGATCAACGCCGAACTGGCCGAGCGCAATCCTGTTGTGTTCTGTGTCATGAATGGCGGCCTGATTTTCTCCGGCAAGTTGCTCACCCACCTGAACTTCCCGCTGGAAGCGTCCTACCTGCACGCAACGCGCTATCGCAACGAAACCACCGGCGGCGATCTGTTCTGGAAAGCCAAGCCGGAAGTCTCGTTCATGGACCGTGACGTGCTGATCATCGATGACATCCTCGATGAAGGTCACACTCTGGGCGCCATCATCGACTTCTGCAAACACGCCGGTGCCCGCGCTGTGCACACTGCCGTGCTGATCGACAAGGACCACGACCGCAAGGCTCGTCCGGACCTGAAAGCCGACTACGTCGGTCTGCCGTGCATCGACCGTTATATCTTCGGTTTCGGTATGGACTACAAAGGCTACTGGCGTAATGCTGCCGGTATCTATGCGGTCAAAGGGATGTAAGGCATTCTGACGACCGCTTCTGCGAACAGGGGCGGTCGTCGATTGGCAATTATATGGAAACCCTCAATGAAGCTACTGATTCCCGGCGCCGTGGCGTTGGTGCTGTTGTCTGGTGTGGCAGTTGCCGCACCTACTGCGCCGGTATCGGCCAGCCCCATGCACGATCAATACCTGCCGCCTGACGATCTGAGCCTGCGCGAAGGTGTGCCCGAGCAGCAACAGTTGATGCGTGTCACCGAATACACCATCGTTGCCGGTAACCAGCGGCAGTCGAGTCAGCAGCCGATTCCGGTCACTTCGCCCTTGTCGCTGCGCCTCAAGGGCAAGTCGCTGAACAAGGGTGCGTCCATCTCCCAGGTGCTCGTGCACTTCGACGGCGGTGATAGCAAAAGCCTTAAAAAGCCGACCTATGATGAGCCGTCGAGCACGTTGACGCTTTATTACCCGCTGTCCCAGTACCGCGTGCTGGTGGACTTGCTGCGCAACGAGAAGGTCTATTGTCAGTTCCTCAGTTATGCCAACGGGCACATCTGGGCTGATCTGCACACCACCTCTGCACGTGCGCGTTGAGTGCGGCGCTCGCCGGAGGGTAAACTGCCCGCCCGTGAAAGTGTCTGCGACCTGCTGGAGCCTGTAATGCGTAAAGATAAGAAGCAGCTGATTGGCGATGAGATCGGCGATGAGCAGATCAAACTGTTCCTCAACTTCGAGCCGTATGATGCTACCTCGCCGTCGCTGCACAAGCTGATCAAGGCCTACCGTGGGCTGCGCATCAACGATTTCGAACGCTTTCTGGTGTTCTTCAAGGAAGCGGGCCATGACTTCGATGGCAAGGACGAGCACGGCAACGACTTCATCGCCCTGATCAAGGATCAGCGCAATGCTGATGAATACATCGAACTGATCGAGAAAGCCCGCGGTTGACTGTCGTGCCAATGCTCCGCATTGCCAGAGCTGGACGCAGAGCGTCCGGAACTGCATTCCCACGCGGAGCTCTCAGTCGTTATACACACGTCCTAGAGCGCCCGGAATAACGGGCTTCCGAGCTTCTGCCCAGAGGGCGTGGGAGCGAACTTGTTCGCGAAGACGGTGTTTTAGTCGATGCATTTTCGGCGATTATACGACCCCCTTCGCGAACAAGTTCGCTCCCACGGCCTTCGGCCAGAATCCAAAACAGACTTGCGTATAACACTGAGCGCAAAGCGTGAGGACGAACGCTGCAGTTATTTGCGCGCCTGATACGCCTTGCCGTAATGCCGCTCCAGTCGTGACTGCAACAACTCCAGCCCGATCGACATGATCCAGTACAGCACCGCTGCGGTGGTCAGCATTTCGATGTATCGATAGCTGGAGCGGCCGTAAGACTGGGCCAGAAACATCACTTCCCAGACGCCCATCACTGAAATCAGTGAAGAATCCTTGAGCATGGAGATGAACTGGTTGGTGGTCGGCGGAATGATCGTGCGCATGGCCTGGGGCAGGGTGACGCGCCAGAAGATATGCGCCGGGCGCAATGCCAGGGCCAGTGCGGCTTCACGTTGTCCTGCAGAGACGCCGATGATGCCGGCACGGAAAATCTCGCTCAGGTACGCCCCGTAGTTGAGCGACAGCGCGATCACTCCCGCCGTGATGGCTCCGGGCACGATGCCGAGTTGTGGCAGACCGAGATAGATCAGCAGGATCTGAATCAACAATGGCGTGCCGCGAAAGAACGAGGCGTAGAAGCTGGCGATGCCGAACGCCACCGCGCTGCTGGAAAGCCGCGCGAGTGCCGTGACAAAGCCGAGTGCGACCGAAACCACGATCGAGCACACCGACACGAATAATGTCAGCGCCGCGCCCTGCAGAAAGCCGTTGGGGGCCAGATGCAGTCCGATCAGGTTCGGCAGCTTGTCGAGGATGATCGACAGCTTCAGGTCGAAGCTCAGGAAGAAGCCGGCGAACAGGACGAACATGACCAGCCAGGTCAGGTAAAGCCGTGTGCGGAAGCCGAAAACTCGCTTGAGCAGGCTCTGTTCGGCCTGCTCGGGTGGGCGCTGGGGCTGAAAGGAAGTCATTTGCTGATGTCAGCACCGATCCACTTTTGCGACAGCTTGCTCAGGGTGCCGTCGCTCTTGAGTTCGGCAAAGACTTGGCGAACCTTGGCGTCCCATTCCGGATCGTCTTTTTCGATGGCTACCGAGTTGGGTTCTTCATACAGCGGCTCGCCTGCCAGTTTGAAGCGCTTGTCCTGATCCAGGCGCGGTTTTGCGGTCACCAGATTGGTGAGTATCGCGTCCAGCCGCTTGCCGGCACCCAGCCCGAGGTCTTGAAAGGCCACGTTGTCGTTGTCGTACGGAGCGATCTGCACGTCTTCGAACGGGTACTGCAGTGGCTTGTCTTCGGCGCCATCAATGACCAGATTCTTGTTCAGGTAACTTTCGTAGCTGGAGGCGCTGGTCAGACCGACCTTCTTGCCGCTCAGGTCCTTGGCCGAATGGATACTATCATCCGAGGCGTTGACCACGATCACCGCAGGCGAGGCGTAGTACTCGACCGGGAAGTTGAACACTTCGGCGCGGGCCTTGCTCGGCGTCATCGAGCAGACGCAGATGTCATAACGGCCGCTCCAGTGGCCCGCGGCGATCACGTCCCAGGACGGTGTTTCGAGGCGCAGCTTGACGCCCAGTTTCTGCGCCACGGCCTTGGCGACGTCGACATCGAAGCCGTCCAGTTCATTCTTGTCATTCAGGAAAGAGAAGGGCGGGTAACTTTCCATGAGAACGTTGACCAGCTCTTTGTTTTTCTGCACGCGATCCAGCGTGGCGCCGGCCAGAACTTGCGTGGAGGCTGCCAGAGTGACCAGGCCGATGCCCAGCAGAGCGCGATAGTTCACAGATATCCCCTGAAAAAGTGTTTGTAGTTTGATGAAAGGGCCGTATTAAATACGTTATACAAGACTGACTCATAATGAGTTTTTTTCATATACATATAAGCAGATCACATATGAAGCTAGGCACAACTGTAATTCTCGATGGCGGCATGGGCCGTGAGCTGCAGCGTCGCGGAGCCCCGTTTCGCCAGCCTGAATGGTCGGCGCTGGCATTGAGTGAAGCACCGGAAGCAGTCAGTGCGGTGCACGCCGCTTATATCGAAAGTGGTGCTCGGGTCATTACCAGTAACAGCTACGCCGTCGTGCCGTTTCATATTGGCGAAGAACGTTTTGCCCGCGAAGGTGAGGCATTGGCAGCACTGGCCGGGCAACTGGCGCGCGAGTCGGCCGATGCGTCTGGCGGACGCGCCCGGGTGGCCGGCTCCATTCCGCCGCTGTTCGGTTCCTATCGCCCTGACCTGTACCAGCCAGAACTGGCTGCCAACGTTCTGAAACCACTGGTTGCCGGGCTGTCGCCGTATGTCGACCTGTGGCTGGCCGAAACCCAGAGCTGCATTCTCGAAGCGCAGACCATCCGCGCCGGGCTGCCCAATGACGGCAAACCGTTCTGGCTGTCGTTCACCCTGCAGGATGAAGACACTGACGAGGTTCCGCGCCTGCGCTCAGGCGAGCCGGTCGCCGACGCCGCCAGGGCTGCCGCAGCAATGGGCGTCGCCACGCTGCTGTTCAACTGCAGCCAGCCAGAGGTGATCGGTGGCGCAATCGATGCGGCGCGAGAGGTGTTCACGTCGCTGAACGTCGACATTGCCATCGGCGCGTACGCCAACGCCTTCCCGCCGCAACCCAAGGACGCCACCGCCAACGACGGCCTGGATGAGCTGCGTGAAGACCTTGACCCGCAGGGCTATCAGCAGTGGGCGGCAGACTGGGTCAAGCGCGGCGCCACGCACATTGGCGGCTGCTGCGGGATTGGCCCGGAGCACATTGCCGTACTGTCCAGAAGCCTCTGACCGGCGCCTGCAATAAACGCAATAAAAAGCCCCGTGGCTGGTAAAGGCTCACGGGGCTTTTTGTGACAGCACAGCAGCAGTCGGGTCAGGCGAAGCTGTGTTCCTGGCTGCTTTTCTCGACCAGCTCCAGCGCCTCGTCGTTCTGCGCGCTGATGCGCTCGTAGAGCGGCGCATCGGTTTCGAGGATCTTCTCCCGGGCCGGGAAAATCTCTTCGAGCTTGGTCGCCCATTCCGTGCGGGTTTTCTCCGGGAAGCAGCGCTCGATCAGTTCAAGCATGATCGACACAGTTACCGAAGCGCCGGGCGAAGCGCCGAGCAGTGCGGCCAGCGAGCCATCCTGTGCAGACACCAGCTCGGTGCCGAATTGCAGCACGCCGCCTTTTTTCGCGTCTTTCTTGATGATCTGCACGCGCTGACCGGCGATTTCGAGGCGCCAGTCTTCGGCTTTCGCTTCCGGATAGAAGCGGCGCAGCGATTCCAGGCGTTGCTCCATCGATTGCATCACTTCGCTGACCAAGTATTTGGTCAGGTCCATGTTGTCGCGCGCCACCGCCAGCATCGGTTTGATGTTGGCCACGCGGACCGACAGCGGCAGGTCGAGGTACGAGCCGTGTTTCAGGAACTTGGTGGTGAAACCGGCATAAGGTCCGAACAGCAGGGACTTCTTGCCATCGACCACGCGGGTATCCAGATGCGGGACGGACATTGGCGGCGAGCCCACGGCAGCCTGGCTGTAGACCTTGGCCTGGTGGTGCTTGACCACTTCCGGGTTGTCGCAACGCAGCCACTGGCCGCTGACCGGGAAGCCGCCAAAGCCCTTGCTTTCTTCAATGCCCGACAACTGCAACAGCGGCAACGCTGCGCCACCGGCACCGAGGAACACGAACTTGGCATCTATCTCACGCGTGCCGCCGCCATTCACATCCTTGACGCTGACGGTCCAGCCAGCGCCGTTGCGGGTCAGATTGGTCACCCGGCTGCGGTACTTGATCTGCGTGCCTGGAGCGCTGGTCAGGTGGCCGAGCAGTTGATTGGTCAGCGCGCCAAAGTTGACGTCGGTGCCGTTCATCATGCGCGTTGCGGCAATTTTTTCGTCCGCAGGCCGGCCAGGCATCATCAATGGCATCCACTCGGCCAGCGTTGCCTTGTCCTCGGTGTATTCCATCGAAGAGAAGGCGTGATGCTTGCTCATGGCTTCAAAACGGGTCTTGAGGAACGAGACGCCTTTTTCGCCCTGTACGAAGCTCAGGTGCGGAACCGGGTTGATGAATGAGCGAGCTGAACCAAAGGTGCCCTTGCGCGCCAGGTAGGCCCAGAACTGTTTCGAGACTTCGAACTGGGTGTTGATGTGTACCGCTTTCTTGATGTCGATGGAGCCATCAGCCGCAGGCGGCGTGTAGTTCAGCTCGCACAGACCGGCGTGGCCGGTGCCGGCGTTGTTCCACGGGTTGGAACTCTCCGCAGCACCGGAATCCATCAGCTCAACGACTTCCAGCGTGATGCCGGGGTCGAGCTCTTTTAGCAATACCGCCAGAGTGGCACTCATGATGCCCGCTCCGACCAGTACTACATCGACTGCTTCGTTATGCGCCATTAACGCGTCTCCAAAATCTGCAGCACCAAATTGACGGCATACGATCCTGAGGCTGTTTGCCAGGTGTTCGTGGGCTGAATCAAGCGTCTACCCTCGTTTGCCTGGCCAGGATCGCCTGACCGATTCTTCGCAATTTTTCGCATCCAAAGCGCAGGTCCCGGTCAGGCCCGGTCATGGTTCATCAATACTTCATGAACGCATTTCCAGGCCTGCGAGGCCATTCGACCATCGTCAGGGAGCCCCTTTTGCAACGGGCGCCTGTCGATGGCGTCAGGCTCCGGTCATGGAGGCGCAGTCGCGGTCAGTCCTGTTCAAGAGAGCCGGTTCAGACGCTGATGGTGCATTTACAAACGCGTACCTATTCATTTGCTCGCCACACTCTTGTGAAGTAGTGAAACCCGTTTTTCGCGTCCTTTTGGGAACGCGAACCAAACCTCGAAATGGCTGCGATGACAGCGCTGGCAGGTCAGGCGCATAAAGAGTGAGGCGCTGACCGGCAAGAAAGGTTCGATATGATTCGAGCATTCTTCACCTTTCATCGAGCACACTCGTGCGCAAATGACCTGTGTGGGCGGCTCTCTGTGGGCATTACGAAGGCGCTAATACGGCGATTAGCAGTGCTGCGAGGCCCGATCAGGAGACGTCCTTATAATCGGGGGGAGATTATAGCGATGAAATGGCAGGAATTGATCGCTTTAAATGACTTTTATTCGCTCCCCGGTCAGGCGGTGAGCAACTGGCCGCGCGTTGAGCGTTCGCTACGCTGCGTCATGCGTGCGCTGGCGGGCAGTGGCTGATTCAGCCAGCTGAGCCGTTGCTCGGTCACTTCGACCCATTCCACGCCATTCGGACGTTGTGCGCAGTGTTTGAACGCACGGCAGACGCCCGCCTGATCGATACGCGCGTAGTGGCGATGCTGGGGACGTGCAGTGAACAGAGACCGGAACAGATTCATGGCGCAGCTCCTGTGACGTGAATGAGCGTCTGTGCGATGGAGGCGAGTCTGCCGTGTGGATGTGACGCCCTGATTACACCGTGCCGGATGAATCTTGCCCTGCGTTGCGGCGTGAACCCCGATGCGTGGCGAATGTCCGAGGCTTAACGGTCAGTGGCCTCTGGTTAGCGGCTGTGACAGGCCGCTATACTGCGGCACATTCAGTGTCTGGCCCATGGAGAAATGAGCATGCTGCGTCGCATTTTGTTCGGTTTGCTTGCTGTAAGCAGTTTGACCCTGGTGGGCTGTGCCCACAGCCCACAACAACTCAGCCCCACGCCCAAGCTCAATGCGCAGCTGGCAGCGGTAGGGCGCGGGCAGCCTGTGGTGGTGCGTGTCGTCGACGGCCGTCCTGGCCCGACACTGGGCACGCGCGGTGGCATGTACCCGGAAACCAGTTCGATCAGCGTCACCGGTGCCGACATCGTTCCCAAGCTTCAGGCTCAGGCTGAAGCCGCCGTGCGCCTGCTGGGCTTTACGCCGACCCAGGGCGGCAGCGCTCCGCAGTTGACCGTGACCCTGGCAGACCTGAAGTACCAGTCGCCGAAGGAAGGTCTGTACGTGACTGAAGCCACCATCAGCTCGACGTTCCGCGCTGACGTGCGCAATAACGGTCGCACCTACAGTGGTCGTTACGCCGCATCGCTGGATCAGCGTTTCGGTATGGCGCCGAATCAGGAAACCAACACCAAGCTGGTGAGCGACGTGTTGAGCGACGCACTGACCCGCGTCTTCCAGGACCCGACCATCGGTTCGACCCTGTCGCAGTAAGCCTCTAACCATTGCGATAAAAAGCCCGGCCCCTGTTGAAGGGGCCGGGCTTTTTGCTGTTCCGGGTTTGGTATCAAGCCGCCTGTTGGTAAAAGTCGAGGAAACTCAAGCCCGTGTCCTGATCCAGATCCGGCAGATCATGATGAACATGCCCGCCCAGTGCACAGTAGACCAGCCAGTGGCGGTCCTGAACATTGAAGGCCAGGCCATCGATCAACTCCTGCTGCTCATCGCTTGGGGCGATGAGATAAAGGCGATCCTGATTTTTTGCATGCAGCATGACAAGCTCCAAAGAGAGGGAAGTCCGTTTCTCGAGGAGCCACACAATGCAGGCGAAGTATGACGCTGGGGTGACAGCGGCAGAGAATTGTCATGCAGGATGTTTCGAGGGCGCATGACCACGCGGAGCCTGGGCGTGATACGTGCTCGCCCGTACACCTGTCGTTCCTCACACTCCAGCGTGGGAAAGCCTTGGGTGACGCTCTGCGTCATGGCGCTGAAGCGCTCAAGACCGGGCGCAGAGCGCCCGGAGCGGCAGCATGGGCACGATAGACGTTCCAGGTCTTAAAGCGCCAGCCCTGCCTTGACGCGGTACTGGTTGCGTACCGGGGTCGCGTATTGCTGAATCATGTAAGGGCGGTGCTCGATCGGTGTGCCTGCCAGGCGGGTTTCCCACTCTTCCCTGGCGCGCTCGAGTTCATCGGCCGGGAACAGCGCTTCGGCCTTCGGCACTTCAAGCGCCGGATCTGCATCGTTCCACTGTGCGTACGCCAGGTAATGCACCGGGAACAGCCGATAGCCGCCGAGAATCTGCCGGTCCATCTCTATGGCCAGTTGCTTGGTGTCCTCGAAATGCTCGGTGATCGGCGCTGCGAAGTTCACATGCACACGGCCTTTATAGCCGGTGATCCCCAGGGCAATGCTCACGTCGTCTTCGCCCGGCGTCTTGGTGTAGACGCCGGTTGTCGCACGAATGTACAGCTCGCGGGCCTTGGCGCTGTCGCATGGATCATATTCGTAGCTGATCGACACCGGGATCAGGTTCAGCGAACGAATCACGTCGCCAAACGGCTCATCCTTGCGGCTCATGTGGAACATCTTGAGGATCGCCGACTCGGTACGGTCGTCACCGTCCTTGGCGCGGCCCTCGGCCTGAGCGATCCAGATCGACTGGCAGTCTTGGGTGATCGAGTGATTGATGTACGCCGACAGCAATTGATAAGCCGCCATTTTCTCGCGCCGCCCGATGATCGAGCGGTGCACGATGAAGCTCTTGTTCAGACGCATCAGGTCGCTGACGAATGGCTTTTGCAGCAGGTTGTCGCCAATCGCGATGCGCGGGGTGGGCAGGCCTGCGTGGTACACGGCGTAGTTGACGAACGCCGGGTCCATGACGATATCGCGATGGTTGGCCAGAAACAGGTAGGCGCAACCGGACTTCAGCTGTTCGACGCCGGTGTAGGTGACCCCGTCCGTGGCGCGTTCGATGGTGTGGTCGACGTAATATTCGACTTTGTCCTGCAGCGTGGCGACCGAGTCGATACCGGCAAATTCGCGGCGCAGCTTGCGCGCCAGGGTGGGCTGCAGCAGCCAGCCGAATGCGCCCGCCAGGCGTGGAAAGCGGAATCGGGTCAGAATGGCGAGAAAGGCTTTGTCGCTCAGCAGACGTGCCAAGACGGCGGGGACTTCTGCATCGTTGTAAGGTCGGATGGCATCAAATTCGCCCATCATGCTCTCTTGTTTGAATCGAATAGGGTAAAAAGAAGACGGATTTGTTAAAACTGCCTTCTGAAGAATGGGTCAATTATACGCATAACTGATCCCGGAGACCGTGATGCAGGAATTACAGAGTTACGACTGCCCTTATTGCGGCGAACCTGTCGAAGCCGTACTGGACCTTTCCGGCGGCGATCAACAGTACATTGAAGACTGTCCGGTCTGTTGCCGCCCGATCGTTTTCGACCTGCAGACCGACGGCGAAGACTGGAATCTGGACGTTCGCAGCGAGAACGAGTGATGCAGAAGATCTACGAGCCCGAGAACCTGATGGAGGCCGAGTTGCTGCTGGCGATGCTTGCCAGCGAAGGTGTCAACGCGCACCTGGCCGGTCGCGATCTGCTCGGGGCGATGGGCGAACTGCCGGGGCTGGGGCTTCTGGCCCTCAAGGTCGAAGATGCGCAGGTCGCTCGCGCACGAGCGTTGATCACTGCGTACAATAGCGCTTCGCCCCTGTCTGGCGATGAGCCGGACGACTTCCCCGATGTACTGGTGTGCTGAGCACCTTCAAACGAGTCTGATTAGCCCCCATGTGTGGACGCTACGCCCTGTTTCGCTGGACCCCCGCCTTTGCCGCCTTGCCCGGTTTTCCTGCCGATCAGCAGGCGCAATGGAATATTTCGCCAGCCGACTGGGTGTTGATCATGCGTGCCGCCGAAAATGCTGACGGTATCGAACTGGTGCGCGCGCGCTGGGGCCTGACCCCGGCCTGGCTCACCGACCTGTCGAAAACGCCTGCCCATGCTCGCGCTGAGACGGTGGCCGAGCAGCCGATGTTTCGCGATGCCTTCACCCATCGCCGCTGTCTGCTCCCCGCCAACGGCTTCTACGAATGGCGTGGCACGGTGCGCAAGCGTCCTTTCTGGCTGACGCCGGGGGAGGGCGCCGCACTGTTTTTCGCCGCGATCTGGGAAGCCTATCCGGTGCAGGGGCATACGTACCTGAGCGTCGCGGTGGTCACCCAGGCGGCTGCGACCCAGCGTCGGCCGTTGATTCTGGACGCCAAAGGCCAGAAAGACTGGCTGGCCGCCGACACGCCGCTGCCGACCCTGCAAGCGTTGCTGGCTGCCCCGCAGACGGCGCTGCGCGAACGGCCTTTGGCCAATCTGGTTAATGATCCGAAGCTGAATGCCCCCGAGTGCCTCACGCCGCTAAGTTAGTCGGGCAAGGCAAAAAACACCGAATCGGACAAATCCGATATCCGCGTTGAAGTACATCTGATACAAACTGGACACACCTGCGGGAACCATCCACCCCTGTCAAAGACCAAGATGCCAGTTGGCCGGTATCTGGCGCAGAGGTCTGCCCCGGGACTGACCGTTTCATACACAAGGAGATACACCATGCGTCCTTCATTTGCCTTCTGTGCCTTGAGCGCTGCGTTGCTGCTCGGCGGGTGTCAGGCAGTCAATACCACGAGTGGCGACTCGGTCGGTGTGGAGCGCAAACAGTACATGTTCAGCATGCTCTCCACGGATGAAGTCAACAAAATGTACGCCCAGTCCTACCAGCAGACCGTTGGCGAGGCGACCAGCAAAGGGGTGCTGGACACCACCAGCGCCAATGCCAAGCGGGTTCATGCAATCGCCAATCGACTGATTGCCCAGGCGCCCAAATTGCGGCCTGATTCGGCGCAGTGGCAGTGGGAAGTCAACCTGATCAAGAGCGACGAGCTGAACGCCAACTGTGGTCCTGGTGGCAAGATCATTGTCTACAGTGGCCTGATCGATACCCTCAAACTGACCGACGATGAAATCGCGGCGGTCATGGGCCACGAGATCGCCCATGCCTTGCGCGAGCACGGGCGTGAAGCGATGTCCAAGGCATACGGTGTTTCAATGGCCAAGCAGGGCGCAGGCGCCTTGCTGGGATTGGGACAGGACAGCCTGGCGTTGGCAGACACCGTGGTCAACTACAGCCTGACGCTGCCCAACAGCCGCAGTAACGAAAACGAAGCCGATCTGCTCGGTCTGGAACTGGCCGCACGCGCCGGTTACAACCCGAATGCGGCGATCACCCTGTGGCAGAAGATGACCCAGAACTCCGGTGGTTCGCAGCCTGAGTTCATGAGCACTCACCCGGCCTCGGAAAGTCGCATCGCTTCGTTGCAGGCTGCGATACCGAAAGTCATGCCGCTGTATCAGAAAGCCGCTAAATCCTGAGTGGATGAGTCGCCCGTAGCGTTGCGAGTGTTTTCGCAACGCTACGGGCCAGCATCACACCCAGCCGCTGACTTGCATTGCCTTGTAAACCGCTACCAGCGCCAGCACGAAGAACGCGCAGGCAGCCAGTCGGCGGATCAGGGTCAGCGGCAGCTTCTCGGCGGCGAAATTGCCCGCCAGCACCACCGG
Organism: Pseudomonas sp. SZ57; assembly: GCF_009495975.1. Taxonomy (NCBI): domain Bacteria; kingdom Pseudomonadati; phylum Pseudomonadota; class Gammaproteobacteria; order Pseudomonadales; family Pseudomonadaceae; genus Pseudomonas; species Pseudomonas sp. SZ57. Next base: position 155,976 of record NZ_WIBD01000003.1, read on the forward strand.
CACATTGGCCAGCAGCATGCCCACCGTGGTGCCCAGAATGACCAGCCACAGATAGGAATACTGCGCCGCCAGCATCACCGTGGCGATCTGCGTCTTGTCACCGATTTCAGCGATGAAGAACGTGATCAGCGTAGTCATGAACGGACCGAACTTGCGTGCCGTGCTGGCCTCGTCATCGTCCATCTTGTCCGGAACCAGTGTCCACAGCGCCGTGGCGGTAAAACTGGCGGCGAGGATCCAGTGCAGCACTGCGTCCGACAGATAACTGCTGAACCAGGCACCTACAGCGCCGGCTGCTGCATGGTTGGCCAGCGTTGCGGCGACGATACCGGCGATGATCGGCCATGGCTTGCGAAAGCGCGCAGCGAGAATGAGCGCGAGCAACTGCGTCTTGTCACCGATTTCGGCGAGCGCGACCACTGCGGTAGGGACTAAGAATGATTCCAGCATCAGGTTTCCTAAGGGGCGGGCCGACACGGCTATGACACGTACGACCTCCCCGCCCCGGGTAAGGTGTTCGTGTCATAGGTCTTGTCAAACCACCGATCCGTCTGAGCGGATTCCGGGTCGCACGTACCATGGTCTGAGGACCAAGTATGTTGATACGTGCCGGACGAGCATGGCGCTCGTGGGAGACTACTCCCCTAGGACGGAGCGGATTCTGCCTCCGCGAAAACGTTTCGGCAAGTGCTTATTTCAGGGGCGTTTGGCGCTGTAGATTTTGAAACCGTTGCCCTGCGCCCTGACTTCGCACTGGCCGACGTGCTCTTCGATCAGCGGTTGATAGCGCAGGAAGTTATTCGCCACCAGGCGCAGTTCGCCGCCTGATTTGAGATGTTGGCGGGCTTTTCTCAGCAGGTTTTCCGTTGCCATGTAATCGGTATGAACGCCGACATGGAACGGCGGGTTGCTCAGAATGGTGTTCAACCCCATCGGTGCTGCGTCGATGCCGTCACCGGTCAGCACTTGGGCTTGCAGGCCATTGGCGGCCAGGGTCAGGCGCGAACTGGCGGTGGCGAAGGCGTCGACATCGAGCATGATGACTTCGTTGTGCGGGTAACGACGCTTGATCGCCGCGCCCAGCACTCCGGCGCCGCAACCGAAGTCGAGCAGGTTGCCGCTGGGCAGCTTGTCGATGTTTTCCAGCAACAGGGCTGAACCACGGTCGAGGCGGCCATGGCTGAACACGCCGGGCAGGCTGACGACGGTGAGCGGGCCGTCCTGCAATTCGATCTGGTAGGGCCTGGCGAGGCTTTCCAGGCTGACGGCTTGCGGTGCGTGCTCGACGGTGACTTGCCACAGCTGGCAGTGGCGAGCGCTGTCCAGCTTGCGCGCGCGGCCGAAAGGGCTCAGTTGCTTGGCAGCCGCTTCGATGCCGCCACGTTTCTCGCCGACCAGAAACAGCTCGCGCCCGGCCAGCCGCGAGGCCAGTGCATTGAGCAGGTAGTCGGTCAGGTCACGTGCCTTGGGCAGGAACAGCACAGCGGCTTCGAAGTCAGTCTGTGGCGCTTCGACACCGAAATCCACACGCCCTTCAAAGCGTGCGTCCAGAGCCGCCTGATCACCGGCGTGCCAGCACCATCCACGGGCATCCGGCAGTTTTCCGAGCAGGTCATCGGCGGGCAGCCCGACCAACAACAGCGAGCCCTGAAACAGCTCAGCCTGACGGAGTAACACTTCACTGCGCGGGTCCATGGAATGGCTCCTGAAAAAGCGCGCAGTCTAACAGGATATGGCCCGGGAGGACGCGGAGCGTCCAGAACGGCATGCGACGCGGAGCGCCGCACGATAGTTGCGATCGTTCCGCATGCTCCAGCGTCGCACCATAGTTAGAGCGAGCTCTGCATCGTATCAATGCCGGCATCTGTTGCGAGGACATCAGACAGCGTAATCTGCCGGGTCAGACGTCAATCCTCCAGGAGGTCCCGCATGTATTTCGCAGAATTTCTTACCGTTGCGCTGATTCACCTGCTGGCAGTGGCCAGTCCCGGTCCGGATTTTGCGGTGGTGGTGCGTGAAAGTGTCGCTCATGGGCGCAAGGCCGGGACCTGGGCGGCGTTGGGCGTCGGCTCGGCGATCTTTCTGCATGTGGGCTATTCGCTGCTGGGGATCGGGATTATCGTTTCCCAGTCCATCGTGCTGTTCAACGCGCTGAAATGGGCAGCCGCTGCCTATCTGCTGTACATCGGCATCAAGGCGTTGCGCGCCAAACCGGCCGCTGCGACGGGCGATGCTGCCATCAAGGCCGCTCCCGGCGAGCGCACGGCGCGCGGTGCCTACATCAGCGGTTTCGTCACCAATGGCCTGAACCCCAAGGCGACGCTGTTCTTCCTCTCGCTGTTCACCGTGGTGATCAATCCGCACACGCCATTGCTGGTGCAGGGCGGTTACGGCGTGTACCTCGCAGTGGCGACGGCGGCGTGGTTCTGTCTGGTGGCGCGACTGTTCAGCCAGGCCCGGGTACGCGCAGGATTCGCGCGCATGGGGCACTGGTTCGACCGGGCCATGGGCGGCGTGCTGATCGCGCTGGGCATCAAACTGGCGCTGACCGAGGTCCGCTGAACGCTGAATTCAGGCCTGCATATGCAGCAATCCGGACGCCCCTTGCAGACAGCGCGGGGCGTCTCGGCAAATCATCCCTTTTACTGATTTCACTGGCAGCCCGAGGCCCTAGAGTGCATATTTTCAGCACGCCTATGGACTTTGAAAAGGGCTTCATATGTTACAGACTCGCGTTCTTGCGCCCGCCGATGGCGCGTATCAGTGCCCTCTGTTGATCAAGCGCCTGCTGTTGTCGGGCGGTCGTTATGAAAAGACGCGCGAAATCATCTACCGTGATTCGGTCCGCTATACCTACGCCACCCTCAACGAACGCATCTGTCGCCTGGCCAACGTGCTGACGGCGGTAGGCGTGAAGGCCGGCGACACCGTGGCGGTGATGGACTGGGACAGCCACCGCTACCTGGAATGCATGTTCGCCATCCCGATGATTGGCGCGGTCATCCACACCGTCAATGTGCGGCTTTCTCCTGAGCAGATCGCCTACACCATCAACCACGCCGATGACCGTCTGGTGCTGGTGAACAGCGAGTTCACGGCGCTGTATCAGGCCATGTCCGGACACCTGAACACGGTTGAAAAGACCCTGTTGCTGACCGACTTGCCAGACAAGAGCGCCGAGCTGCCCAACCTGGTGGGCGAGTACGAGACCCTGCTGGCGGCGGCCAGCCCCGAGTACGTGTTCGAGGATTTCGACGAAAACTCGGTCGCCACCACGTTTTACACCACCGGCACCACAGGCAACCCCAAGGGCGTGTATTTCACCCACCGCCAACTGGTGCTGCACACCATGGGCGTGGCGACCATCATGGGCTGTATCGACAGCACCCGGCTGCTGGGCACCGATGACGTCTACATGCCGATCACGCCGATGTTTCACGTGCATGCCTGGGGCATTCCCTATGCGGCAACCATGCTCGGTCTGAAACAGGTGTACCCCGGCCGCTACGATCCCGAGTTGCTGGTAGAGCTGTGGCGCAGAGAGAAAGTCACCTTCTCCCATTGCGTGCCGACCATCCTGCAAATGCTCCTGAACGCCAAGTCTGCTCAGGACGTCGATTTCGGCGGCTGGAAGATCATCATTGGCGGCAGCTCCCTGACTCGTAGCCTGTATCAGGCCGCCAAATCCCGTGGCATCCAGCTCACTGCCGCTTACGGCATGTCCGAAACCGGACCGCTCATTTCCGTAGCGCACATCAACGAAGAACTGAAAGCCGGCAGTGAAGACGAGCGCATCACCTACCGGATCAAGGCCGGCGTGCCGGGGATGCTGGTGGAGGCCGCCATCATCGATCAACAGGGCAACTTTCTCCCGGCCGACGGCGAAACCCAAGGCGAGCTGGTGTTGCGTGCGCCCTGGCTGACCGGAAGCTACTTTCGCGAGCCCGAAAAAGGCGCCGAGTTGTGGGCGGGCGGCTGGCTGCACACCGGCGATGTGGCGACGCTGGACGGCATGGGTTTCATCGATATTCGCGATCGTATCAAGGACGTGATCAAGACCGGTGGCGAATGGGTTTCCTCGCTGCAGCTCGAAGATTTGTGCAGCCGCCATCCGGCAGTGCGCGAAGTGGCAGTGGTCGGCATCGCCGATCCGCAATGGGGTGAGCGGCCGTTTGCCTTGATGGTGATTCGCGATGGCCAGCAGCTCGACGCCAAGGGTTTGAAGGAACACCTCAAGCCGTTTGTCGAGCAAGGTCACATCAATAAGTGGGCCATTCCCAGCCAGATCGCGCTTGTTACCGAAATTCCCAAGACCAGCGTCGGCAAGCTGGACAAGAAGCGCATGCGCCTGGACATCGTGGAGTGGCAAAGCAGCAACAGTGCCTTTCTCTCGACCCTCTGACACCTCGGGCGTGCCGTATCGGTCGGCGACGGCACGTGTCTGCGCTGCAGGTCCTGCTCTGTGACTTGCCAAATTTGCAAATTACGCCATCCTCCCCGCCACATGTTTTTTGGCGGCTTCCCGGAAACGGGCGGTCCAGAGGCGTTGGTCGTGCAAATCACACTTTAGAGGGATCTAGCGTCAGAGCGTGCTGGCTATAGTCAGCACCGGGAATGGCAAGAGCGGACCTGGCGCGTGTGTTGATTCGATGACTGATTCGTTTCTGGATTTCCCCACCGCCATAACAATAAAACACAAGGAGTAGCGTCGATGACTAGCACATCCCCCTTCTGGCGTCGGGCCAGGCTGCCTCTGGCTGTCAGCCTTGCCTCATCGCTCGCCAGCCCGGCCTTTGCCGTGACCTTCAACGTCGGTGAGATCGAAGGCAGTTTCGACTCGTCGCTGTCGGTGGGCGCGAGCTGGTCGACGGCCAATCCCAACAAGAACCTGATCGGCGCCAACAACGGCGGGCGTGGTCTGTCGCAGACGTCCGATGACGGTCACTTGAACTTCGAGCGTGGGGAGACGTTTTCGAAGATCTTCAAGGGCATTCATGATCTGGAATTGAAGTACGGCGATACCGGCGTTTTCCTGCGCGGCAAATACTGGTACGACTTCGAGCTCAAGGATGAAAACCGCGAGTTCAAGGACATCAGCGACTCGGGCCGCAAGGAGGGCGCCAAGTCGTCCGGGTTCCAACTGCTCGACGCCTTCGTCTATCACAACTACTCGATTGCCGATCAGCCGGGCGCCGTGCGCTTCGGCAAGCAGGTCATCAGTTGGGGGGAAAGTACCTTCATTCAGGGCGGCATCAACAGCGTCAACCCGGTCGATGTCTCGGCCTTCCGGCGACCCGGTTCGGAAATCAAGGAAGGCCTGATTCCGGTCAACATGTTCTACCTGTCCCAGAGCCTGACCGACAACCTGTCTGCCGAAGGTTTCTACCAGCTGGAATGGGACCAGACGGTCGTCGACAACTGCGGCACCTTCTTCTCGCAACCCGACGTGATTGCCGATGGCTGCAACAACAACCTCGCGGTATTGCGCAGCCGCAGCGGCCTGAACAGCTCGCTGACGGCGGCCGGTCTGCCTGCCGGGGCGCGCGGTGCGGTGTTCAATTCGCTGTCGCAGCAGGGCGTGGTGTTCGGCAACCCGGATGAGGGCGCGGTGGTGCGCCGAGGCCCTGACCGCGATGCGCGCGACAGCGGCCAGTTCGGTTTCGCCTTGCGTTACAACTTCGAACCGCTGGACACCGAGTTCGGCGCGTACATGATGAATTACCACAGCCGTGCGCCGATTTTCAGCGGGCGCGGCGGCTCGGCCGCTTCGTTCAGTCCGCAAGGGCTGGTCGGTTCGCTGGTCCGCAACGGCATTCCTGCCAGCACTGCCGCCGCGCTGGCTCCCAGCCTGCTGCCGGTGGTGGTGGCGGGCAACTCCAGTTACTACGTCGAATACCCCGAAGACATTCGTCTGTACGGCCTGAGCTTCTCGACCACGCTGCCCACCGGCACGGCGTGGAGCGGCGAGATCAGTTATCGCCCCAACGCACCGATTCAGGTCAATACCACCGACATCCTCTACTCGGGCATTTCGCCGCTCAACCCCAACGTGTCGCTGCTCAGCGGGCAACCCAATACCGATCAGCCCGGTTATCGCCGTAAGGAAATCACCCAGCTGCAAACCACGTTCACCCAGTTCTTCGATCAGGTCATGGGCGCCGAGCGTCTGACGGTGGTCGGTGAAGTGGGCTGGACCCACGTTGGCGGGCTCGAAAGCACCTCCAAAATCCGTTACGGCCGCGATCCGGTGTACGGCCCGGGGCCGCTGCCTGGCGGTCAATGCGCAACCTTGAACGCCGGCACGCTGACCGGTGCCGAGCAGAACAACCTGACCCGCTATTGCGAAGACGACGGCTTTACCACCGCCAACTCCTGGGGCTACCGCGCGCGTGCCATCTGGGATTACAACAGCGTGTTCGCCGGGGTCAACCTCAAGCCGAGCGTGGCCTGGTCGCATGACGTCAAAGGCTATTCACCTGGCCCAGGCGGCAACTTCGAAGAGGGGCGCAAGGCCGTCAGCCTGGGGCTCGATGCCGAGTACCAGAACACCTACACCGCGAACCTTTCCTACACCAACTTCTTTGATGGCAAGTACACCACGGTCGATGACCGGGACTTCGTGGCGCTGAGCTTCGGCATGAACTTCTAAGAACATGGTTTTCAGGATGACGATGAACATGAAAATAACAAAAAGTCTGTTGCAGGCCGGGGTTCTGGGGATGTCGCTGCTGGCGACCGGTGTGATGGCTGCGGTGTCCGAGTCCGAAGCGGCAAAGCTGGGCACCTCGCTGACGCCGATGGGCGCGGAAAAGGCCGGTAATGCGGCCAACACCATCCCGGCCTGGAGCCCGATGCCGAAAAACGCCGGGGCGGTGGACAGCAAGGGTTTCCTTGCCAACCCCTACGCCAGTGAAAAACCGCTGTTCATCATCACCGCGGCCAATGTCGAGCAGTACAAGGACAAGCTGGCGCCGGGCCAATACGCGATGTTCAAGCGTTACCCGGACAGCTACCGGATTCCGGTCTACCCGACCCATCGCGGTGCCACCGTGCCGGATGACGTGTTCGCCGCGATCAAAAAGAATGCCACCACCACCAAACTGGTCGGTGGCGGCAGTGGCCTGGAAAACTTCGATACGGCCATCCCGTTCCCGATCCCGGCCAGTGGCGTCGAGGTCATCTGGAACCACATCACCCGCTACCGGGGCGGCAGCGTCAAGCGTCTGGTCACCCAGGCCACGCCACAGCCCAATGGCTCCTACAGCCTGGTGTATTTCTCCGATCAGTTCGTGTTTCGCGACAAGATGAGGGATTTCGACCCGAAAAATCCGGGCAACGTGCTGTTCTACTTCAAGCAGGAAGTCACCGCCCCGGCGCGTCTGGCCGGTGGCGTGCTACTGGTGCATGAAACCCTCGATCAGGTGAAGGAGCCGCGTTCGGCGTGGCTGTACAACGCCGGTCAGCGCCGCGTCCGGCGTGCCCCGCAGGTGTCCTATGACGGGCCGGGTACCGCGTCCGACGGGCTGCGCACCTCCGACAACCTCGACATGTACAACGGCGCGCCGGACCGCTATGACTGGAAACTGATCGGCAAGCAGGAAATGTACATCGCCTCCAACAGCCACAAACTGGACGATCCGACGCTCAAGTACGCCGACATCATCAAGGCCGGCCATATCAACCAGGACCTGACCCGCTACGAACTGCGCCGCGTCTGGCACGTGACCGCCACCCTCAAGGAAGGGCAGCGTCATATCTATGCCAAGCGTGACTTCTTCATTGATGAAGACACCTGGCAGGCCGCGGTCATCGACCACTATGACGGGCGTGGTCAGCTGTGGCGCGTGGCCGAGGCGCACTCGGAAAACTACTACGACAAGCAAGTGCCGTGGTACGCAGTAGAAACGCTGTACGACCTGCAATCGGGTCGCTACGTGGCGCTGGGCATGAAGAACGAAGAGAAGAAGGCCTACGAGTTCGGCTTCACGGCCGGCACCAGCGACTTCACCCCCAACGCGCTGCGTCAGGAAGGGGTTCGTTGATACCTGACCGATACACGCTGTAACTCAGCGCCTGCCTGGTGCGCCTGAAAAGCCCTTTGATCGGGGCTTTTTCAGATGTGGGAAGTGGCCTTATAAGCTGTAGGAATTTTGTTACAGTCTTTTCGGTGATGGCCTTTCAAAAGTAGCGATTTACCCGCTAGTCTCCGAACACCGCGATGCCGAAACAACGATTCCTACACGAGCCGGCCATGACTGATCTGTCCCGAATGCAAGGGTTTGCAGACGGCGCGATTCCTGCGTTGGAAGGGCGGTTTTTCCGTCCACCTCTGCCTGAGGGTTATGTTCCCCGTGCGCGCCTGTGTCAGCGTCTCGATGCAGGGCTTGGCGGCCGACTGCTGCTGATCTGCGCCCCGGCCGGGTTCGGCAAGAGTTCGCTGGCTGTCGAGTTCTGTCAGGGGCTGCCGGACAACTGGCAAAACGTATGGCTGGGTCTGAGCGCGCGGGACAGCGACCCGGGTCGTTTTCTAGAGCGGTTGCTGGCCAGCCTTCAACAATTCTTCCCGCAACTGGGCGTGCAGGCGATGAGCCTGCTGAAGATGCGCCAGCGCCACCAGCCGTTTGCCTTCGAGGAGTGGCTCGACGGCCTGCTCGACGAACTGGCCATGCACCTGATACTGAGCAAGCCGCTGTTGCTGGTGCTCGATGACTATCATCTGGCCCAGGGGCCGGTACTCGATCGCTGCCTGCAGTTCCTTCTCAATCATCTGCCGGCCGGGCTGGTGGTCATGGTGACCAGCCGACAGCGCCCGGACTGGCATCTGGCGCGCTTGCGTCTGACGCGGCAGCTGATGGAAATCAACGAACAGGACCTGCGCCTCACGCACGCCGAATCCATGGCAGTGCTGGGGCGGCACAGCGGCTCGCTCGACAGCGAGGCGTTGCAACGCCTGATTCAGCGCAGCGAAGGCTGGGTCGCCGGGTTGCGCTTCTGGTTGCTGGCGGCGTCCGAGGCCGGTGATGAAAGCGCCTTGTCCCAGGCGCTGCGCGGCAGTGAGGTGCTGATTCGCGAGTACCTGCTGGAAGAAGTGATCGACTGCCTGCCTGCCGACGTTCAGGCGTTTCTCTACGACACCGCCTGCCTGGAACGCTTTTGCGCCGAGCTGTGCGACGCCGCGCGGGATGGGCACGACAGCGCCGGGATGCTGGGTTATCTGCAGGCGCATCAGGTCTTTCTGGTGCCGCTGGACGAGCAGGGCCACTGGTTTCGCTATCACCATCTGTTTTCCGATCTGTTGCGCGCTCGTCAGGCGGCCGGGACACCACCGACCCGCCTGCACCTCAATGCCTGTCGCTGGTTCAGCGCTCAGGGCCAACTGGACGAAGCGGTCGAGCAGGCGTTGCGCGCCGGGCACCTGGATGTGGCGGCCAATCTGGTGCAGAACCTCTCCGAAGAACAGCTGCTGGCCGAACAGAATGTCGGCATGCTGCTGCGCTGGAAGATGGATTTGCCGGATGACTTGCTGACCAGCACACCCCGCTTGATCGTGCTCTACGCCTGGGCACTGGGGCTGGCCTGCCAGCTGGATGCCGCCGAAGAGCTGGCCAATCAGCTGAGCCGGTTTCTGCCGGCGCCCTCGGCAACCGCTCAGAAATCCATGCTCGCCCAATGGCTGGCGCTCAGCGGCATCATCGCCCGCGGCCGCGGAGACAGTGACAAGACTCAGCGCTATTGCACCGAAGCCCTGCTGAGCCTGCCGGAAAAACGCTATGGGCAGCGGCTGGTGTGCCTGTCGACACTGGCCAACCTCGCGGTCGCCAACGGTGACCTGTGGCGCGCCCGCGTGTTGAATCGTGATGCGCTGGAGCTGGCTCAGCGGGTCGCCAATCCGCTGTTCGAGGCGCTGGCGCATTACGACCGCGCCCGAGTCCTGCAGGCCCGGGGCGAAATTCTCCGGGCGCTCGAGGAAGTACGGCAGGGGCAGCAACGCCTCAAAGGCTTGTCCACCGTTCGGCTGTACGCGGTCCGCGCGCGTCTGACGCTGTATGAGGGCTACTTGCTGACCCTGCGCCTGCAGGTAGACGAGGGGCGGGTGTTGTTGCTGGCCGGCCTGGCCGAGGCGCGCGCCTGTCGCGACATCAGCGTGCTGATCGGTCACTGTGTGATCGCTACCATGGAAGGCTGCACCGGCCGGTTTGCTGAAGCCTTCGCCGAACTCGCCGAAGCCGAACGGCTGATGCACATCTGGGACGTGCCGCCGATCTACTACCTGGCGATGATTACCCTGGTCAAATGCGAGCTGTGGCTGTTGCAGGGGCGTATGGACCTTGCCGAAGCGTGGCTGCTGCGCCTGACGCAGACCTACAACGGCGGCCTCGGCGCTGCTGCCCCGGAATGCCATCCACAATTGCCGCAACACATCGAGTTGCAGCGTGCCGTACTCGAACGATTGCAGGGTGATGGCGTTGCCTGCGAGCAGCGCTTGCAGGCGCTCGAACGGCGCGCTCAGGAGGTGGGGGCGAAACTGTTTGGACTGATCGCCATGACCCAGCAGATCGGCCTGCTGCTGAGCCAGGCGCGACGCGACGAGGCGCGGGCATTGTTGCTGCGCAGCCTGCCCGCAGCGTCCGGTGGCGCACTGATACCGTTCAAGGCGCTGCTTGCCGAGCACCCCCGGTGGCTGCATGAGCAACTTCTGCAACTGCCACCTTGTCGGGTTCAAGCTGCATTGCTGGAAAAGCTCCCGGCCTGTTGCACGCCGTCGCCCGAGCCGGCACATGGCGGCGATTGCCTCAGCGTGCGCGAACTGGGTGTGCTGCAACTGATTGCACAGGGCTGTTCCAATCAGGAGATCAGCGAGCAGTTGTTCATCTCCCTGCACACCGTCAAGACCCACGCCAGCCACATCAACAGCAAGCTGGGGGTCGAGCGTCGCACTCAAGCGGTGGCGCGGGCCAAGACACTGGGCTTGCTGGGTTGACGGCGATGTTGTTCACCGGGCTTCTCAGGCCGGACTGCCCGCCCACAGCGTATCGACTTCTTCCAGCCCCCAGTCGGTGGGTTTCTCGATTCTGAGGATTCCGTCCGGGTCGGAAGGGCAAGTCAGGTCGATGACTTGTGCGGCGAACGTCTTGCCGGTGCGTGCTGACATGAAAACCTTCACTTTCGGTTTCAGCAGCGATGCCTGACCTTGTTCGACCACCACGCCGAGGCGCCCGCTTTCCAGGCGTACCAGTGTGCCGATCGGGTAAATACCCACGGTTTTGACGAAGCTTTGAAAGACCACCTCGTCAAAATGTCCCTTCCACGACGCCATCTCGCGAATCGAATGGGCAACGCCCCAGCCCTTTTTGTAGGGACGGTCGGAGGTGATGGCGTCATACACGTCGCAGACCGCGCCCATGCGCGCAAAGATGCTGATCTGGTCGCCTTTCAGGCCGTGCGGGTAGCCCGAGCCGTCGACCTTCTCATGGTGATGCAGGCAAACGTCAATCACCGACGCGGCCACGGGCTGCGTCTCCATGAGGATCTTCACGCCCAGCTCGGGGTGGGCCTTCATGATCTCGAATTCGTCGCGGGTCAGGCGGCCCGGTTTGTTGAGCACCGCCGGGGCAATCATCATTTTGCCGACATCGTGCATCAGCCCGGCCACACCCGCCTCACGGACCTGATCGTCAGGCATGCCCATGCGTTTGGCCAGCGCGACCATCAACGCGCAGACCGCCACCGAGTGCATGTAGGTGTACTCGTCGGACGTCTTCAGGCGTGACAGGCTGATCAGCGCGTGCGGATGGCGCAGGATCGAATTGGAGATTTCTTCCACCAGCAACTGCACATTGCCCACGTCCATGGCCCGGCCCATGCGCGCTTCGGTAAACATGGACATGACCGCATCCCTGGCCCGTCCGCAGATCACCCTGGCGCGTAGAACTTCCTTTTCGAGACTGGCCGGCGTTGTATCGTCGCTGGCCGATGGCGCTGTGGATGCGGCTGAGGGCTGGGGTGTCACTACACGGCTTTTACCGGTTTCGATCCAGACTTCCCTGGTGCCCGATTGCTGAATGCGCTTGAGCACTTCAACGTCATCGAGCATGACTTCGACCAGGCCTATCCAGAATGGATCATTGGTCCAGCGGCGGCAGATTTTGTGGATGTACATGCCCAGCGCAAGCTCAGCCACAGGTATTTTCTTCAGCATGCTCAGCCACCTGCGTGCATAGGCATGCCAGGCGGCGGGTAAGCGCGACGAGTATACGATGGGCTGCTGGCGGGTATCAGCAGACTGCCGGCGCTATCGATCGACATGACTTCACCTCGTTGACCGCAAGGATCATCCTGATCTCAAAAAGCCAGTATACGGAGCTGTCATAAAAAATCATGCCTATTTATTCCATTCCGGTAATCCGCCAGTCAGCCCGCAAAGCCTTCAGGCCACCGGTGTTTCGCTCGGCAGGTGATGGTAGCCACGGGCGAAGTAGACCAATGCATCTGCACCGCTCTGATGCCTGATATCCACCACCTCGCAGAACAGAATGTCATGCGTGCCGACGCTGACTGACTGGCTCACCTTGCAGTCGAGCGACAGCCTGGCAGTGTCGAGGATCGGCGCGCCGGTCACTCCGGCTTCCCACTGGCCGCAGGCAAAGCGCTCCTGCTGTGAGCTCTTGCCGCCGAACAGGTTGGACAAGTCCTGCTGACCGTTGCCCAACGTATTGACACACAACGTGCCGTTTTCGATGAAGGCGTCATACACCGACGCACTGCGGTTGATACACACCAGCAGCGTCGGCGGTTGATCCGTCACGCTGCACACGGCGGTCGCGGTAAAGCCGGCACGTCCGCCAGGGCCATCGGTGGTGATGACGTTGACGGCAGCGGCCAGGCCGGACATCGCATCGCGAAAGGCCAGCTGGCTGACAGCAGCGATGGGCTGAATGGCGGGAGCTGCAGAGGAAGTAGGCATGGGATGAGTCCTTTCAGGGTTGAGTGTCAGGGTTGTGTGCTGAGAAAATCGCGCAGGGCGCGTTGGAAGGGCAGTGGATCGGTAATGTTCGAGGCATGGCCGCCGTATTCCAGCAGTACCAGCGTTGCATTCGGCAGAGCGTTGGCCAGGTGCCGGGATTGCTGCCAGGGCACCAGCATGTCGTCGCGGTTGGCAATCAGCAGGGTCGGGGTGTGGATGCGCGCGAGATCGGCCTCCACGTCAAAGGTTTCCAGCGCATGGATACGCCGCAGCAGGTTGTCGGTGTCGGGAAAGTGCGCCAGCGCGTGGGCTTCGTCGTCGGCCAGCCGCGGGCCGTTGGCGGCGATCCAGTCTGCCGGGTAGAGGAACAGCGCCTGAGCCTGTACGTAGGCCTCCGGCCCGCTGTTCAACAGCAGTTTCTTGCGCACTGAAAAGCAGCGCGCGCTGTGCGGGTTCGGACTGCTCCAGGCATTGATCAGTACCTGACTTTGCAGCAGTTCCGGGCGCAGCAGGGCCAGTTCCAGACCCACCAGACCGCCCAGCGCATGGCCCATGAAATGGCAGCGCTGGATATCGAGTGAATCAAGCAGGGCCAGCAACTCGACAGCCATGTGCCGGATCGAATAATCCGCCGGCAGCACCGCAGGGCTACGCCCGGTTCCGGCATGGTCATAGACGAGCACGCGGTAGTCGCGGGTCAGCAGTGCCAGGTCATCCGCCCAGTAGCGGCCAGACCCGCCCAGCCCGGAACTGAGCACCAGGGTCGGTGCGTCGGCATGCTGGCAGGCATGAAACTCATGGAACATGGGTTTGCTCCGGGTGGGCGTCAGCTGCCCACGGTCGCGATTCAGCCGATGTGGGCGATGCTGGCGATTTCGATCAGCGCCTCGGGTTTGACCAGGCCGCACTGGATGCAATAACGGGCTGGCTTCTCGCCGGCGAAATACTCGGCATACACCTCGTTGACCTTGGCGTAGTCGGCCCAGTCACGAATCATGATCATGTTGAAGGTGACATCGTCCATCGTTCCGCCCGCGGTCTCGACCACGCTTTTGATGGCTTCCAGCACGTGACGGGTCTGTGCGGTGGCGTCGCCGACGTGTACCACGTTGTTGTCTTTGTCAAACGGCAGCGTGCCCGAGACATAGAGCACACCGTCGGCCATGGAGCCCGGTACGAACGGCGCGATGGGCTTGCTGGTGCCGGCAGGGATGATCGCTTTTTTGGTCATGCTGGTGTCCTCACGAAAGTTGCCCGACAGGGCTGAAAGTGGTGCAGAAGTCATCGACGCTGGAAACCCAGCCAAAGAAGGTTTCGATGTTGAACAGCGCGGCTTGCTGAGCGAATTCGGGGCCGGCCTGATGGGTCGCGTCAGCCAGTACCACGCCGAAATATTCCAGGTGAAAACCGTCGCGTAGTGTCGATTCGACACAGACATTGGTGGCGATGCCGGTGAACACCAGGTTGCGAATGCCGCGGCTGCGCAGCACGCTGTCGAAGCTGGAATTGAAGAAACCGCTGTAGCGGATTTTCGGCACCACGATATCGCCAGGCTGTGGCGTCAGCTCGTCGACCAGCTGGTAGTCCCAACCACCCTTGGCCAGCAGCTGCCCTTCGAGTTCAGGGCGCTTGCGCATGGTTTTCAGGGCATTGGACTTGTGCCAGTTCGGTGAACCGGGGCCACCGGCCTCGACGTAAGCCGGGTCCCAGCCATTCTGGAAAAAAATCACCGGAATGCCCGCCGCACGCGCTGCGGCACAGGCCTTGTTGATATTGGCGATGACCGGCCCGGTGCTGCTCACATCGAACCCGGCGAGGTCCAGATACCCGCCGAGCGACGCGTAGGCGTTCTGCATGTCGACTACCACCAGCGCGGTTTCGCCGGGCTTCATGCGCAGCGGCTCGGGACGGGCGGGCAGCTCGCGAGCGGGCTGCACATCCGGCAGGTCAACGCCTGCGACGGTTGTCGGGGTTGCCATCAGACCACCTCCTTGAGTTGCGCAATGTGCTTGCGGCTGGTCATCAATGGCTGGATCTTCTCGCCGAAATCTTCGACGCCTTTGACGAAATCATCGAACGTCAGCATCACGCCCTGAGTCCCCGGCACAGTGGCGACCTCGTCGAGCATTCTCGCCACTGTGGCCCACGACCCCACCAGCGTGCCCATGTTGATGTTGACCGCCGAGGTCGGGTCGGCCATCTGCCGCAGGTTGGAGCCGGCACTTTTATCTGCCGAACCTTTTTCGCTCAGCCAGGCGATGGCCTCTTCGTCGGCACCGTCCTTGATGTGCTCCCAGCGAGCGCGTGCGGCTTCGTCGGTATCGTCGGCAATGATCATGAACAGCACGCA
Source organism: Pseudomonas sp. SZ57 (assembly GCF_009495975.1). Lineage (NCBI taxonomy): Bacteria > Pseudomonadati > Pseudomonadota > Gammaproteobacteria > Pseudomonadales > Pseudomonadaceae > Pseudomonas > Pseudomonas sp. SZ57. The sequence continues at coordinate 171,290 of NZ_WIBD01000003.1, forward strand.
GGAGGTGACATTGCGGCCGGTTTTTTCGTTGGCTTCGAGCAGTTTCTGTGCGGTTGGCGCAAAGGCTGTGGGGGTGTTGACGCCTTTGCCGAAGCAGAAGTTGTAGTCGGCGTATTGCGCCGAGAACGCCATGCCCGCTTCACTTTGACCGGCGCAGATCAGCTTCATGTCGGCCTGTGGGCGAGGGCTGACGCGGCAGTCCTGCATGCTGAAATGCTCGCCCTTGAAGTCGCTGCTGCCGGTGGCCCATAGGTCGCGCAGAACCTGAGCGTATTCGGCCAGGTATTCGTAGCGGGTGTGGAAGAACTCGTCGCCCGGCCACAGCCCCATCTGCTCGTATTCCGGCTTCTGCCAGCCGGTGACGAGGTTGATCCCGAAGCGGCCATTGGAGATCGAATCGATCGTCGAGGCCATGCGCGCGGCAATGGCGGGCGGGATGGTCAGGGTGGCAACGGTGGCGAACAGCTGGATCCGGCTGGTGACTGCGGCCAGGCCGGCCATCAGCGTGAACGACTCCAGGTTGTGTTCCCAGAACTGCGTCTTGCCGCCGAAGCCACGCAATTTGATCATCGACAGCGCAAAGTCGAAGCCGTAGCCCTCGGCCTTCTGCACGATCTGTTTGTTCAGCTCGAAGGTCGGCATGTACTGCGGAGCATTGCTGGAAATCAGCCAGCCGTTATTGCCGATGGGGATGAAGATACCAATGTCCATATGAGGCCTCTCTGCGTGGGTCGATGCGTGCCAAAGCGCGACTGGCGGCACTTGAATCGTCTTTCAATCGTCTCTCGATCACCTTTTGCATTAAGCGGGCCAGAAAATTTTGTTGTTTTTATTCAAAGGCTTGAAAGTTTTCATGGTTTATTTCAGACCATTTGGTCCGAATCAGAGCACTTGGTTTGTGCAGGGCGCACGCAGATGGGGCAGGGCGGACGGCGCAGGCAATCCGTATCGACAAAACAGCTGCGCCCGTTAAGATGCCCGCTCATTTCGGCATCACTGGATGGATGTGCGTGAACAAGAAACCTCCCCTGGCTGACCCGGCGAACAAGCGCGTGCGCAAGGCCAAGCCAGAGACCGTGGTCAAGACGACCCGCGAACCCAGTGCGACGTCCCTGAAGCGGCGCATGCGCCTAATGGAAGGCAAGCGCACGCTGATTCTCGATGCGGCGCTGGAGATATTTTCCCGCTATGGCGTGCACGGCAGCAGCCTGGATCAGGTCGCGAGCCTGGCGGACGTCTCCAAGACCAACCTGCTGTATTACTTCAGCAGCAAGGACGACCTGTACCTGAATGTGCTGCGTCAGTTGCTTGAGGTATGGCTGAGCCCGCTGTTGCACTTCACCGCCGACAAGGACCCGGTGCAGGCGATCAGCGCCTACATCAAGGCCAAGCTGGAAATGTCCCGCGATCACCCGGCCGAATCGCGGCTGTTCTGCATGGAAGTGATGCAGGGTGCACCGCTGATTCAGGGCGAGTTGCAGCACCCGTTGCGTGACACGGTGCAGGCCAAGGTGGCGGTGATTCAGCACTGGATCGACAGCGGCCAGTTGGCCCCCATCAACCCGCACCACCTGATTTTCACCCTGTGGGCGACCACCCAGCATTACGCCGACTTCCGCACTCAGGTCGAGGCCGTGACCGGCAAGACCCTGGATGATCCGGCGTTTTTCGAAGAGGTGCTGGCGAGCCTGCGCAGCATGGTTCTGGACGGGATCCTGCCGCGCAAGGCGTGACCGGGCTTCGCCTGACCTGACCCGCGCACCCCGCTCGCGCAGTGCGCGGGCGTCCTGCACAAACCAAGTGCTCCGATTCAGACCATTTGATCTGTTTTATTCGGCTCGATGGCGTCAGGTCGTTGTTCCATAGCGCTTTTCCTGTAATGGCATGGATGCTGCTAAAGCCTGCTTGTGCGGTCCTTATCGGCCATTACCCTCAGGAAAACGTCTATGTACAAGAAACTGTTGCCCGGGACATTGTGTGCGGCCGTAGCGTTGGGAGCGGTCAGCCTTGCTCAGGCTGAAGGATTGACCCTCGAAGGGAAGCCGAAAATCGCCATGGTGTATATCAGCCCGCGCAATGACGGCGGCTGGACTCAGGCCTTCGACGAAGCACGCGTGAAGCTGGAAAAGGATCTGGACACAAAAATCCAGTACGTCGAGAGTGTGCCCGAGAACGCTGCAGCCATTACGCCGGTGGTCGACCGACTCATCGCACGCGGTGCCAACATCATCGTCGGCACTGCATTCGGTTACTCCGACACCTTTCTTGCACTGGCCAGGAAATACCCGAAAGTCGCGTTCCTGAATGGCTCGGGTACTACCAATGCGCCCAACCTCGAATCGTTTTACGGGCGTACCTACGAAAGCCAGTACCTGTGCGGCATGGCCGCAGGTGCGGCCTCGAAGACCGGCAAGCTGGGGTTCGTCGCCGCCAACCCGTTCGGCCAGGTCAACTGGACCATCAACGCCTACGAGCTGGGCGCCCGGCAGATCAATCCGAAGGCCACCGTCAACGTGGTCTATACCGGGGCATGGAACGACCCGGTCAAGGAACGCGCAGCAACCATGGCGCTGATCGACAACGGTGCCGATGTGGTCGGTCAGCACGTCGACAGCCCGACACCGCAGATCGTCGCACAGGAGCGCGGCATTCACGGCACCGGCCACCATCGCGACCTGAGCGAGTTCGCCCCCAAGGCGACGGTCTGCTCGTCGCTGTGGGTCTGGGATCGCTTCCTGGGGCCGGAGCTGAAGAAAATCATTGCCGGCAACTGGACGCCGCCCGCCAACGGCGCGCTGCTCTCGATGCAGCAGGGCGGCACCGATATCAAGCTGACTGCGGATGCGATCATTTCCGATGCAGACCGCAAGAAGATCGAGGCCGAGCGCGCCGAGCTGCTGGCCGGCAGAAAAATCATTTACAGCGGCCCGCTGGCCGATCGTGACGGCAAGGAGCGAGTGGCGGCCGGTCAGCAGTTGTCTGACCCGGACCTGTGGAAAATGGACTGGTTCGTCGAAGGCGTGAAGACTCAGCAATGAGTCAGGTCAATGCGCTGCAACTCACCGGCATCAGCAAATCGTTCGATGGCTTCAAGGCGCTGATCGATGCCGACTTCACCGCCTGTTGGGGTGAAGTGCATGCCCTGCTGGGCGAGAACGGTGCAGGCAAGTCCTCGCTGATGAATATCGCCGCCGGGCTGTACGCACCGGAAACCGGCACTCTGCTGCTGGACGATAACCCGGTTCAGCTTCAGGGGCCCAGGGACGCCAGCCTTTACCGGATCGGCATGGTCCACCAGCACTTCAAGCTGGTGAAGCCGTTCACAGTGGCGCAGAACATTCTCCTGGCACTGCCCGAGCAACCCGGCGAAGGCAGCTATCGCAAGCGTCTGCGTGCGCTGGAACAGCAGATTATCGGCGAGGCCGAGGCGCTGGGGTTTGCGATTGACCCGGCGCGCACCGTCGACAGTCTGTCGGTCGCCGAGCAGCAGCGCGTCGAGATCCTCAAGGTGTTGCTGGCCGGTGCGCGGATTCTGATCCTCGATGAACCGACAGCAGTGCTGACCGATCAGGAGGCCGAGCGTCTGCTGCTGACTGTTCAGGCATTCGCCCGGCAAGGCGCGGCAGTGGTTCTGGTCACGCACAAGATGGCTGACGTCAAGCGCTATGCCGACCGGGTAACCGTGATGCGTGGCGGACGCACCGTGCAGACCCTGGACCCGCAGAAGGTGAGTGTCGAGCAACTGGTGCAGCTCACGGTAGGTGAATCGGTGCCGGTTGCCGAGCATCAACCGGCGACACCCGGCGAGGTGCGTTTGCAGGTCAAGGACTTGCGCAGCGTCGGCAGCAGCGCGCTCAACGGCGTCAACCTGAGCCTGCACGCCGGGCAGATTTACGGCATCGCAGGCGTGGGCGGTAACGGTCAGGCCGAGCTGGCCAACGCCCTGATGGGGCTGCCGCAAGCCACTGAGGGTGAAATCCACATGGCCGGGTTTGGCGATTTGCGCGGCGCGTCGGCCGACCAGCGTCGGCAGTTGCGCATTGCCTCGATCCCGGCCGACCGCTACGGCGCAGCGCTGGCCGGGTCGTTGTCGGTGGCCGAGAACTTTGCCATCGGCAATATTCACAGCGGGCAATACGGCTCTTTCTGGCGCCTCGGCTACAAGCGTCTGAAACAGGATGCGCAGCGCGCCGTGGCGGACTTCGACGTACAGGGCGTGCGCTCTCTCGATCAGAAAGCTGCGCTGTTGTCGGGAGGCAATGCCCAGAAACTGGTGATCGCCCGTGAATTCAGCCGCGACCCGCAATTGGTGCTGGTGCACAGCCCGAGTCGGGGCCTGGATGTGCGTGCCACCCAGGCGGTGCATGCCCGTTTGCGGGCGGCGCGGGACGCGGGTGCTGCGGTGCTGGTGATCAGCGAGGATCTGGACGAAGTATTGGCCCTGGCTGACCGTGTCGGCGTGATGAACGGCGGGCGCATCGTCGCCGAGTTCGCGCACCCTGCTGACCGGCAAGCCATCGGCAAAGCGATGGTGAGCCATGACTGAATCAGTGCAACCGATGAAATCCGCACGGCAACCCTTGCTGGCGCGGCGCTACACCCTGGAGCTTCGTCAGCAGACCGGCTGGCTGTTGCAGGCGCTGATCATTGCCTTGGCGTTGCTGATCGGACTGACGATCTGCACTGTGATTCTGATTCTTGCCGGCGTGCCTGCCGACGAGCTGCTCAACGAGTTCGTCGTGCAGACAGTGTTCGATGGGCAAAACTTCAAGGCAGTGTTGTTTCAGGCATCGCCGATGATCATGGTCGGGCTCGCCGGGTGCATGGCGTTTCGGGCGCGTTTCTGGAACCTGGGTCTGGAAGGCCAGATGATCTGGGGCGCGATTGGCGCCACGGCGATCTCGCTGTTTCAGGTGGGCCCGGAGGCGTTGCGTCTGCCGCTGATGATGACGGCAGCCGTTATCTGCGGATTGTTGTGGAGCCTGGGGCCGGTGCTGCTGAAGCTCAAGTGGCAGGTCAACGAGATCATCTCGACGCTGATGCTCAATTACATCGCCGCCAATTTCCTCCTGCACCTGGTGTACGGCAGTTGGAAGGACCCGCGCGACAACTTTCCCTATTCCCCCGCGTTCCAGAGCTTCGAGCGGCTGCCCGACCTGTTTGCCGGGTATAACGCGGCGATCCCTCTGGCGCTGCTGGTCACCGGTCTGACCCTGTGGTTCGTCGGTGTTTCGCGGGCCGGGTTGTACCTGCGCTTCGTCGATGCCAACCCGAAAGTCGCCGGGGCGGTGGGCGTGCCGGTGCGCAAGATGATCATCGGCACCGTGCTGCTGTCGGGCGCGCTGGCGGGGCTTGCAGGTTTTGTCGTGACCTCGGGACAGGAAGGGCGCCTTACTCAGTCGTTCTATCAGGGCTACGGGTTTTCCGGGATTCTGATCGCCTTTCTGGCCCGCAACAATCCAGTGGCCGCAACCGTGGTCGCGCTGCTGATCGCCATGCTGTTCGTGGCCGGGCGCAACCTGCAGGTGTTCTATCAGATTCCGTTTTCGATGGTGCAACTGATCCAGGCGATTCTGGTGATCTGCGTCGCCTCGTCGGACTTTTTCATCCGCCATCGCCTGCGGCGCATCCAGGCAGGAGAACGTTGATGGAGCTTATTTCCCACTGGCTGGGCAGCGCACCGGATTTTGCCGTGCCGTTTGCCCTGGCAGCGCTGGGCCTGATCCTCATCGAGCGCAGCGGTGTACTGGCGCTGGGCGTCGAAGGGCTGATGCTGGTCGGCGCACTGGCGGGCATCGGTATGCAGTTGAGCCTCGGCTCGCCTGGCCTTTCGCTGCTGGCGTCGATGGCGGCGGCAGGTCTGGTGTCGTTGCTGTTTGCGCTGATGGTGCTGGTGCTGCGAATCAATCAGGTGATCGCCGGGCTGGCGCTGGTGTTCTTTTGTCAGGGCTTGACCGGGCTGCTGGGCACTCTGCTGGGCTGGACCAACCGCCCGGTCAGCGGCTTGCAGGCGGTCGAGCTGTGGCCGTTGTCCGAGCTGCCTGTGGTGGGCAGGGTCTTTGTGCAGAACCCGCTGGTGTACCTGACCGTGGTGATTTTCATCGCGGTGGTCTGGCTGCTCGATCGCACGCGCACCGGGCTGCGCCTGCGCGCGGTCGGCGAGAACCCGCAGGCCGCCGATGCCGCAGGTATTTCCGTGCTCGGTTACCGCCTGGCAGCGATTGTCGCCGGTTCTGCGTTGATGGGGCTGGCCGGCGGTTTCATTGCCGTGCTCAGCACCAAGATGTGGATCGCTGACATGACCGGCGGGCGCGGCTGGATTGCAGTTTCGCTGGTGATTTTTGCGCGTTGGTCGCCCTGGCGCGCGTTGGCCGGCGCTTTGCTGTTCGGCGGTATCGAGGCGCTGATTCCGCAATTGGCGGCAACCGGCGTGCGCCTGCCCCAGTATTTCGTGTTGATGACGCCCTATGCGGTAACCCTGTTGGTCATGGTCTGGGTGGCGAGCGGCAAGCGGCAATCGAGCAGCCAGCCCGGTGCGCTGGGCGAACCCTACATTCGCGAGGAGCGCCGCTGAGCGGTGCGCGCAGAAGCCCGCAATACGGGCGGTTCAGCACGGGTTAAGGAATTTTTGATAGCGTGTATGCTCTAATCCGGTTACCAGCGTTCGTCAAAACCAGGAGCTCCTGAATGTTTACCTCGCGTCGTTTGATCATTGTTGCCACCGCCGTAGCCATGCTTTCCGGCTGTGCAACATCCAATCCCTATGACAATCAAGGCCAGGCGCAAAGCTCCGGTGGTATGAGCAAGACGGCCAAGTACGGCGGACTCGGCGCATTGGCCGGTGCGGTAGCCGGTGCGGCCATCGATCACAATAACCGTGGAAAGGGCGCCCTGATCGGCGCTGCAGTGGCGGGTGCTGCATCGGCGGGTTATGGCTACTACGCAGACAAGCAGGAAGCTGCGCTGCGCGAGAGCATGGCCAACACCGGTGTCGAGGTGCAACGTCAGGGTGACCAGATCAAACTGATCATGCCGGGTAACATCACGTTCGCGACGGACTCTTCGGCCATTGCCAGCAGCTTCTATTCGCCGCTCAACAACCTGGCCAGCTCGCTCAAGCAGTTCAACCAGAACAACATTGAGATCGTCGGTTACACCGACAGCACCGGCAGCCGCCAGCACAACATGGACCTTTCGCAACAGCGCGCCCAGAGCGTCGCGACGTACCTGACCTCGCAAGGCGTCGATCAATCGCACCTGTCAGTGCGCGGTGCAGGTCCTGATCAACCGATTGCCAGCAACGCCGACGTCAACGGCCGCGCCCAGAACCGCCGCGTAGAGGTCAACCTCAAGCCGATTCCGGGTCAGCAGTACTGATCGATGCCGCTGCGTCCGCAGACGGGTTGAATGCGGGCAAAGTGGGAGCGAGCTTGCTCGCGAAGGCGATGGTCTCTTCGCGAGCAAGCTCGCTCCCATGAGTCAATATCAATGCCGCGCTGGATACTGCTCATGCAGGCTGTCCAGCAGCCGGTCTTTCTCTTCCCATAGCGTATTGATCCACTGCTGGAATTCCAGGCGGTATTCGCCGTCCTGGTCGTAATTCTTGCCGAGAAACTGCTGCGGGATTTTGATCTCTTCAAAGTGCGCAACCACTTCTCTCACATTACCGCACAGCAGATCCCAGTAACCGGGTTGTCCGCCAGGGTAGTGGATGGTCACGTTGATGATCGATTCCAGCTGTTCGCCCATTGCATCGAGCACGAAGGCAATGCCGCCAGCCTTGGGTTTGAGCAGGTGGCGGAACGGCGAGTTCTGTTGCGCGTGTTTGCCGGCGGTGAAGCGCGTGCCTTCCGCGAAGTTGAAAATCCCCACCGGGTTATGGCGAAACTTCGCGCAGGTGCGGCGGGTGGTTTCCAGGTCCTTGCCTTTCTTTTCCGGGTGTTTGGCAAGATACGCCTTGGAGTAGCGCTTCATGAATGGAAAGCCCAGCGCCCACCACGCCAGACCGATCACCGGAACCCAGATCAACTCCTGTTTGAGGAAAAACTTCAAGGGGCGAATACGTCGGTTGAGCACGTACTGCAAGACCATGATGTCGACCCAGCTCTGGTGATTGCTGGTAACCAGATACGAGTGCTGGTAATCCAGCCCTTCCAGACCGCTCAGGTGCCAGCGGGTGTGGCACAGCAGTCTGATCCAGGTATTGTTGTTGCCGATCCAGGTTTCATGGATGTGGCTCATCAGCCAGTCGGTGAAACGCTGTGCCGCAGAGAAGGGCAGGCAGATCTTGAGGATCGTGACCGCGAACAGCACCGTGCAGCAGACGATGGTGTTCAGCGCCAGCAGCAGCGAGGCAATGACGCCGCGTAACGGGGCAGGCAGGAAATCCATGAGGAAGATGGCTCCGCAAGTTATCGGAAGCCGCAGACTGCTCTGCGGCACTCGGGTCAGGTATCAGGACAGCGTGTCGGCCTGTATGGCTGTCAGCGCGATGGTGTAGACAATGTCGTCGACCTGCGCGCCGCGCGGCAGATCGTTCACCGGCTTGCGCAGGCCTTGCAGCATCGGGCCGAGGCTTACACAGTCGGCACTGCGTTGCACCGCCTTGTACGTGGTATTGCCGGTGTTCAGGTCCGGGAACACGAACACGTTGGCGCGTCCTGCGACCGCGCTGTCCGGAGCCAGCTGCCGGGCGACCTGTTCGTTGGCGGCCGCATCATACTGCAGCGGCCCGTCGATCAATAGATCGCGGCGGGTTTCGCGTGCCAGCTGCGTCGCTTCGCGGACCTTCTCGACTTCTTCGCCGCTGGCCGAGTTGCCGCTGGAATAGCTGATCATTGCCACGCGCGGCGAGATGCCGAACGCAGTGGCCGAATCGGCGCTCTGCAAGGCAATCTCGGACAGTTCGCTGGCACTCGGATGCGGGTTCATGATGCAGTCGCCGTACATCAGCACCTGCTCGGGAAAGAGCATGAAGAACACGGAAGACACCAGCGTGCAGCCTGGCGCGGTCTTGATCAGTTGCAGGGCCGGGCGGATGGTGTTGGCGGTGGAGTGAATGACGCCGGACACCAGCCCGTCGACCTCGTCCAGCGCCAGCATCACCGTACCGATGACCACCGGGTCTTCGAGCTGTTGCTCGGCCATGGGCGCGTTCAGGCTTTTGCTTTTGCGCAGTTCTACCATCGGCGCAACGTAGCGTTCGCGAATCAGGTCCGGGTCAAGAATTTCCAGCCCCTGCGGCAGCTCGATGCCGTGCGCCTGCGCAACGGCGTGCACTTCCTCGGGCCTGGCCAGCAACACGCAACGCGCGATACCGCGTGCCTGGCAGATCGCGGCAGCCTGAATGGTCAGCGGCTCGTTGCCTTCAGGCAGCACGATGCGCTTGTTGGCCGCCTGCGCGCGCTGGATCAACTGATAGCGAAACACCGCGGGCGACAGGCGCAGCTCACGCGGTGTGCCGCAGCGCTGGTGCAGCCAGTTGGCGTCCAGATGACTGGCAACGAAATCGGTGATGTTTTCCGCGCGCTCGCGGTCATCGATGGGGATTTCCTTGTTCAACTGATTCAGGCGATTGGCCGTGTCATACGAGCCGCTGCTGACCGACAGCACCGGCAGCCCCGCCTGCAGTGCGCCGCGGCACAGCTCCATGATGCGTGGGTCGGGCACGGTGTCGCTGGTCAGCAGGAGGCCGGCCAGCGGCACGCCGTTTATGGCTGCAAGGCTCACCGCCAGGATGATGTCGTCGCGGTCGCCCGGCGTCACCACCAGCACACCCGGCTTGAGCAGCGGTACCGTGTTGAGCACCGTCCGCGCACAAATGATGATTCTGGTCATGCGGCGCTGATCGTAGTCGCCTGCGTTCAGCACCTGCGCGCCGAGCAGTTCGGCCACATCGCGGGTACGCGGTGCGTTGAGTTCGGCGCGATACGGAATGCAGCCCAGCAGGCGAAAGTCGCCACTGCGCAGCAACGGCGAGTGTTCTTTCAGGCGCGAGGCGAAGACCTCCATGCTCTCTTCGGTGCGCACCTTGTTGAGTATCACACCCAGCACCTTGGGATCCTTGGGGCCGCCAAACAGCTGGGCCTGCAATTCGACCCTGCCCGACAGATCGGCGAGCACTTCGTTTTCCGGGGCAGAGACCAGAATGACTTCGGCGTCCAGGCTCTTGGCCAAATGCAGATTGACCCGCGCGGCGTAGCTCGCGCTGCGGGTCGGGACCATGCCTTCGACCACCAGCACGTCCTTGCCGACCGCTGCCTGCTGATAAAGATTGATGATCTCTTCGAGCAGTTCATCCAGTTGACCATCACCGAGCATGCGTTCGACATGCGCCAGTCCCAGAGGCTTGGGCGGCTTGAGGCCGTGGGTGCGAGCCATCAGCTCGGTCGAGCGCTCGGGGCCCAGATCGCCGGGGTGTGGCTGGGCGATCGGTTTGAAAAAGCCTACTTTCAAGCCGGCGCGCTCCAGCGTGCGCACCAGTCCCAGGCTGATGGAGGTCAACCCCACGCCAAAGTCAGTGGGGGCGATAAAAAAAGTCTGCATACTGGCTTCTCGATTGAGCAGTGCAAGGGGTCGCAGCACATAGGAAAGCGCTGCCGACCGAAAAAGTCCGGAAACCGTCTAACGCGATTTCTCTGCGGCAAGACTATCGTTATCTGCGGCATTCGCACACCAGCCGCAACAAAAGGCCTGACCTCTCATCTGACTGCGTTGCAGCGGGTCCAGCACCCAGGGGCGTGACTGCCACGGAGGGTCATGACGCAGGTGCTGGGTATGGCCGCACGACAGCAGCGCAAACCAGTGACCGTGCTCGTCCTGTCTCAAATCGATAACGATTGAACCTTTCAAAGCGGGCCGTCCGTCAGAGTTGCGTTCGCTTTCGGGCGATTGCTTGGTTAAACTTGCCCGTTCTTCAATCTTAAGCAAAAGGTCTTGTCCCCATGCCGATCGCCGCCAAAAAGGCTGTCTCCATTGACTATACCCTGACCAATGACGCTGGTGAGGTCATCGACAGTTCTACCGGTGGTGCGCCGCTGGTTTACCTGCACGGTGCAGGCAACATCATTCCGGGCCTGGAAAAGGCACTGGAAGGCAAGGAAGTAGGCGACCAGCTGAAAGTTGTCGTCGAGCCCGAAGACGCCTACGGTGAGTACTCGGCCGAACTGGTCAGCACTTTGGGCAGAAACATGTTCGAAGGCGTCGACGAGCTCGAAGTCGGCATGCAGTTTCACGCTTCCGGCCCGGATGGCAGCATGCAGATCGTGACCATTCGTGATGTGGAAGGCGACGATGTCACCGTTGACGGCAACCATCCGCTCGCGGGTCAGCGCCTGAACTTCGACGTGAAGGTTGTGGCCATCCGTGATGCCAGTGAAGAAGAAATGGCTCACGGCCATGTTCATGGTGAAGGCGGTCATCAACACTGATTTGTGCTGCTAAGCTCAGGCACTGAAAAGGCGCCCTGGCTGTTCTGCGATGACGACTTTCGTTACGCGTGCGGTCACGGTGCCTTTTTTCGGGTTGTAGCCTGGGGCGACTTGTTTCAAAAGGGGTTCTCATGAGTGCTTTTCACGACATCAAATTGAAAGCGCTGGGTGGCCAGGAACTGCCGCTGGCGAATTTCAGGAACAAAGTGGTTCTGGTGGTCAACGTCGCGTCCAAATGCGGGCTGACACCGCAGTACGCAGCACTTGAAAACCTCTATCAGCAGTACAAGGACAAGGGCCTTGAGATACTGGGTCTGCCGTGCAACCAGTTTGCCGGGCAGGAACCAGGTACCGAGCAAGAGATCACCGAGTTTTGCCAACTCAACTACGGCGTGACCTTTACGCTGGGTGAAAAACTCGATGTCAACGGCCCTAATCGTCACTCGCTTTACCGTTTGCTGGCGGGCGAGGGTGCCGAGTTCCCCGGGGATATCACCTGGAACTTCGAAAAGTTTCTGGTCGGCAAGAACGGTGGTGTAAGCGCACGTTTTTCTCCGCGTACCACGCCGGATGATCCTGCCGTTATCCAGGCCATTGAAAAGGCCCTGGCGCAAAGCTGATCGTATAGCCGGGGTAGCATTTCGCGTTCGCCCGGCTTTCTTGCGCGCTCGTCGCTTCTGAACTCAAATCAGTCAGATCAATAGTACTGGGCCAGCGCTGACGCCCGGCGATATTCTGCGCGCCTGATGGCAATCGACCATTTCACAGGAGTTGCGCATGTCGGCAGAAGCCTTGTTCACGCCTTTCCGTCTGGGCAGTCTGGAGCTGTCGTCGCGTGTGGTCATGGCCCCCATGACCCGCTCGTTCTCGCCAGGGCACGTGCCCAACTCGAAGGTCGTCGAGTACTACCGGCGGCGCGCTGCGGCAGGCGTCGGGCTGATTATCACCGAAGGTACGACGGTCAATCACAAGGCCTCCAACGGCTATCCGAACGTCCCGCAGTTTTTCGGTGAAGCGCCACTGGCCGGTTGGCGCAAAGTGGTCGAGGCAGTACATGCGGAGGGCGGCAGGATCGTCCCGCAACTCTGGCACGTCGGCGCAGTTCGTCGTCCTGGCACCGAGCCGGACGGCAGCGTGCCTGCCTACGGGCCGATGGAGAAGGTCAAGGACGGTCAGGTGCTGGTGCATGGCATGAGCAAGCAGGACATCGACGAGGTCGTGGCGGCCTTTGCCCAGGCTGCCGCCGATGCCAAGGCGATTGGCATGGACGGTGTCGAAATTCATGGGGCTCACGGTTACCTGGTCGATCAGTTCTTTTGGGAGGGCAGCAATCAGCGCAGTGACGAGTACGGCGGCAGCCTCGCCAACCGCTCACGTTTTGCCCTCGAACTGATCAAGGCCGTGCGCGCCGCAGTGGGCCCGGACTACCCGATCATTTTCCGTTTCTCACAATGGAAACAGCAGGATTACGCCGCGCGCCTGGTGCAAACGCCCGAGGCGCTGGGCGAGTTCCTGCAGCCTCTGGCCGACGCTGGCGTGGATATCTTTCATTGCTCTACCCGGCGTTTCTGGGAGCCTGAGTTCGATGGCTCCGACCTGAACCTGGCAGGCTGGACGCGCAAGCTGACTGGCAAACCGACCATCACAGTCGGCAGCGTCGGACTGGACGGTGAGTTCCTGCAATTCATGGTCAACACCGACAAGGTCGCTCAACCGGCCAGCCTGGAAAATCTGCTGAAGCGGCTGGGCAACGACGAGTTCGATCTGGTGGCGGTGGGGCGTGCGCTGCTGGTCGATCCGGATTGGGCACTGAAAGTGCGCGAGGGACGCGAGCAGGACATCCTGCCCTTCAGTCGAGACGCACTGGCGACACTGGCCTGATCTTCTTGCTGGCGACCGGCCTGATCTCTTTGATGCTTGCAGCATTCTGGCTCGGGCAGGCCTCGCGCAATTGACGTTCGAACTGATCGATGACCGCTGTCCAGCCCTGGCGACTGGCATGTTGCCGGGCATTGAGGCGCACGCGGCGCAGTGTCTCATTGTCTTCCAGCAACCAGCGCGCCGAGTCGATGAACGCCGCCTCGTCCCCCGGCATGGCCAACGCACCGTTATGGCCGTGGCGGATATGCTGCCCGGCAGCGGCTTCATCGTAGGCGACCACGCCCAGGCCTGAGGCGAGTGCTTCGAGAACCACATTGCCGAAGGTTTCGGTGAGGCTGGGGAACAGAAACATATCGGCCGAGGCATAGTGCGTCGCCAGCACCTCGCCGCGCTGGGTACCGCAGAAAATCGCATCCGGAATTTGCTGCTCCAGCTGCGGGCGTTGAGGCCCGTCGCCAACCACCACCAGTTTCAGATTACGTTGCGGGTAACTGTCCTTGAGCGCCTCGAAGGAGGCTTTGAGCAGGCTCAGGTTTTTTTCGGGGGCAAGGCGGCCAACATGCAGGACCGCGACATCATCGGCTTGCAGACCCCAGCTCTCGCGCAGAGGCTGCGAGCGTCTGGACGGGCTGAACAATTGGCTGTCGACGCCTCGCGACAACAGCTCGATCCTCTCAAAGCCACGCCGCTCCAGCTCGACCTTCTGACTGATGCTCGGCACCAGCGTCATGCGCGACCGGTTGTGGAACCAGCGCAGGTAGTGCGTCAGCAAACGGGTGATGAAACCCATGCCGTACTGCTGCGTGTACTGCGGGAAGTTGGTATGGAAGCCACTGATCACCGCAATCCCCAAACGCCGCGCTGCGCGCAGTGCCGAGAGCCCCAGCGGACCTTCCGTGGCGATGTACAGCACATCCGGCCGGCGCCGTTGCCAGCGCCGCAGCAGCTTGTGCATCGAAGACTGACCCCACTGCAATCCCGGGTAACCCGGTATCGGCCAGCCCCGGCAGAGCAGCAGATCCTCTGCCGTGCCCGCGCCGATCTCGTCGTTCTGACGTGGCCGGACCAGCTCGACCCGATGCCCGCGCAACCGCAACCCTTCACACAGCCGCCCCAGGGTATTGGCGACGCCGTTGATCTCGGGAGTAAAGGTTTCAGTGATCAGGGTGACATTAAGAATTTGGCTCATGAGAGCAGTGTCGACTGATTACATTTCGGTTATGTGGCGGTTGTGTGATGGATTGGTGATAGGGCGTCGGTAAGGTGAGCAAGTTGGCGTGAGACTGCGCGGAATAGTTAATAGGTAAACGCATAGGCTGTACAACCCAACGGGGTGACATTAGGAAATGGCACAGTATTGTCGGTATGGGTCATTTGAAAGTCCCTCGCGCACGTTCCATTGCCGCTGGCATAGGCACGAAGTCTTTATCCTCCACAATGGATCTGCGTTGTTCGATAGTCATGCTCTCCATGAAGCGAGTTGAGCGGGACATTGCCGAGCTGCCGAGTGTTGCGGGTAATGCGACTGGAGGTTTTTTCTCCGTCTGTGTGATGGCAGCGTTCAACAGGCTTGCAAACTGACCTGAGCGGTTTTCCGGTAGTCTTTCGAGGGATGCCGGTCGGTAGGAGGAGAGTTGTTCTGCGGCAGATTCTGTTTTTATTTCCATAGCGATTACTCCTGTTTTTTTCAATCAGGAGAGCAAGGATAATGCCATATTTAATGTATTGGTTGTTCCTACGCCGTTGCAGTCTTGTATTAGAGGTCGGGAAGATATGTCCTACACAATATTCCTACGTGTAATGTTTTTTCATATCTCGGCAAGCAGTGTCTGGTTGCGGAAAGTCGCTGCCGTTACACGGAATGGAGTTCTATAAGCTGCTTGTAAGAATGCTGATATATCGCTGTAAGAAGTTTCCCTTTTAATGCTGAAGTGCCGAACAGATAACTCGTTATCTGTTCGGCACGCTCTCAGGCGGAGTCGTCACTCAGCCGGTCAAGCAGGGCACTCAGCCCAGATCACGAACCAGTTGGCCGATCACTTCGCCCACTTTGGCCAGATCCGGTGCCGCCAGACGATGTTCATCGGCATACGAATACGCCACGGTGAACAGGCCGGCGGTGCGGGTGGAGTAAGCAGGGGCGTCTTTTTCGAAAACACGGTTCGCGGCTTCGGCAGTCAGCGAAGTGGAGCTGATGACGATGCGCTCTTCGGGGTCGTTCACGCCGTTGATGTACACGTTGTCCGGGTTGATCGACCATTCGGCCAGTTCACTGACCAGAAAGGCGCGGATCTTTTCCTGAACGGTTGCGTTGTCAGCGGCCAGTGCAGCAGGATTTACTTGAGCATTCATGATTTAACTTCCTTGTTAAGTTCATGTGTCGCCTGGTTTCATGGAAGGTGGCTTCACATGAACGGATTGATTGAGGCCCTATTTAGCCCTAGCTGGCAGGGTGAGTTGCGGTGCATATTTATATGCGTGTGATTTTTTTCTTTGCGTGTGCCGAACCGCATGGCACGGTCCGGCAGGTTGGCATTCAGCCGCGTGCGTGGGTCACCGGCAACGCATCCGCGCCACGCTCGCGCACCCAGAACAGCGTTGCCCCGGCCACTGCAGCAGGCATCATCAGCAGGTTGACCACCGGGATCAGCAAGGCGACGTAGACGATGCCGCCGAAGCTAAGGCTCTGCCAGCGTTTGCTCTTCAGCCAGCCGAGCATTTCGTTCCAGCCCAGTTTGTGGTTGTCAGCAGGGTAGTCGATGTACTGGATCGCCATCATCCACACCCCGAACAATAGCCACAGCGGGGCGGCGATGATGTTGGCGACCGGGATGAACGACAGGATGAACAGGCCGAGCATGCGCGGCAGCATGTAGCCCAGCTTGCGCGCTTCGCGGGCCAGGGTGCGGGGCACCATGGCGACCAGTTCGGCCCAGCTGAAATCGGGCGATTCGTCTACACCGCGAACCACGGCTTCGACCTTTTCGGACAGAAACCCGTTGAACGGTGCGGCGATGATGTTGGCGACCACGGTGAAGGTGAAAAACACCATCAGCAGCACCAGCGCCACGAACAGTGGCCAGAGGATATAGCTGAGAAAGCTCAGCCAGTGAGGCAGGGTCGGCATGAAGGTGTCGACCCACAGCTCGAACTGATGCACCGCCAGATAGATCAGGCCGCAGAACAACACCACATTGATGCTCAATGGCAGTAGAACGAACAAGCGCAAGCCAGGGCTGAGGACCAGTTTCAGGCCCTCTCTCAGGTATTGCGGGCCGGTAAGGGCGGGAGCGGGCATGGGAGTCTCCGAGTGCTTGAAAGGCGTGACCTTACCGGCTTTGTGATGGCCATGAAAGGGCAGAGCACCGACGGTTTTTGAGCATGCCAGACTTGTGGCGTATCCTTGGCGAAGGAAGACCATCCGAATGGCTCGCCACCCATGCGCCGCTTTCAAGCGCTTGCGCTATAGAAGTGACCTATAGGGTGGATTGTGAAACGATATTTCCTTAACCTCTGCGGCCCCGATAGGCTGTTCCGCAATTTAAGACCTGTCCTTCAGGTCAGAATTTTCAGGACCTGCCGAACCAAACGACGCTTCCCCAAGCGTTTCGGTGGTCCTTTTTATCCAGCCGTCCCGACCGCGGCGTAAACGGTCGGTCGATAGGAGTGTGTCATGTCAGACGTACGTCATTCCCGAGTGATCATTCTCGGTTCCGGCCCTGCCGGTTACAGCGCTGCGGTCTACGCCGCTCGCGCCAACCTCAAGCCCCTGCTGATCACCGGCATGCAGGCTGGCGGCCAATTGACCACGACTACAGAAGTTGATAACTGGCCAGGCGACCCGCACGGCCTGACCGGTCCTGCGCTGATGGAACGCATGCGTGAGCATGCCGAGCGTTTTGAGACTGAAATTGTCTTTGACCACATCAATTCCGTTGATCTGGCCGGCAAGCCGTTCAGCCTGCAGGGCGATAGCGCAACCTACACCTGCGACGCCCTGATCATTGCCACCGGCGCCAGTGCTCGCTACCTAGGGCTGCCTTCGGAAGAAGCGTTCATGGGCAAGGGTGTCTCTGCCTGCGCAACCTGCGACGGTTTCTTCTATCGCAACCGTGAAGTCGCGGTGGTCGGTGGTGGTAACACGGCGGTGGAAGAGGCGCTGTATCTGGCCAACATCGCCAGCAAGGTGACCCTGGTTCACCGTCGTGAAACCTTCCGTGCCGAGAAGATTCTGATCGACAAGCTGCACGCGCGCGTCGCCGAAGGCAAGATCGAACTCAAGCTCAATGCCACGCTGGACGAAGTCCTGGGTGACAACATGGGCGTGACCGGTGCGCGCCTGAAGAACAACGACGGCAGCAGCAGCGAGCTGAAAGTCGACGGTGTGTTCATCGCGATCGGTCACACGCCGAACACTTCGTTGTTCGACGGCCAGCTGGCGTTGAAAGACGGTTACATGGTTGTGCAGGGTGGCCGCGAAGGCAACGCTACGGCGACCAGCGTCGAAGGCGTATTCGCTGCCGGTGACGTGGCTGACCACGTGTATCGCCAGGCCATTACTTCGGCTGGTGCAGGCTGCATGGCGGCACTGGACGTCGAGCGCTACCTGGACGGGCTGGCTGACGTATCGTTCTGATTTGCTCTCGTGCCCAAGCGCTCAGCGCTATACACAAATCTTATGGGAGCGATCCGCATTGCTCGCGAAGAGGTCAGTACATCCCCCAGAAACAGGGTGTTTGAACCGATGCCTTCGTGAGCAAGCTCACTACCACAGTGGGCTGTACTCTGCCTCATGTTGTGTTTAACCCCGTTTTCCGGGCTTACCAGGACGTGTGTATAGCGTGGAGTGCCCAGGTATGGGCACTAGAACGATGTGATTTCAACCCAGCCGATCAAGCCTTGCGCTTGAGCGGCTCGCCTTCAAACTTCACACCCGCCAGACCCTTCGCGATCAGCGCACGGATATTGCCGTGGTCGCTGCCTTCAGGCGTGGCTTGTACCGAGCGGTAATGCTCGCCGAACGCCAGCAGTGCCTCTTCGTCAGTCAGGCCTTCCAGTAATGCCAGGCCCAGGGTTTTGCACGACCCTTCGTTTTGCCCGGCAGCATTGTCGACGTCGCCGTTTCTGAAGGCCTGAGGCTGGTAGTCGTAGCCTTCAGCGATGAACGCCAGGGTGTCGGCAAACGCATGCTCGCCGCTGCGCAGGCGGGTGCGCAGGGAATTCAGATCAGTCATGTTGTTTGGTTTCCTTGACGAACGCCGCCTGTTGTTCGGCGTTCGCTTCTTTCTGGTAGCGGGCTTTCCACTCGCTGTAGGGCATGCCATAAACCACTTCACGCGCATCATCGAGGCTGAGGTCGATCTGCTTTTCGTCAGCGGCGGCCTTGTACCACTTGGACAGGCAATTGCGGCAGAAGCCGGACAGGTTCATCAGGTCGATGTTCTGGACATCCTTGCGGCTGTCCAGATGCGCGACCAGTCGGCGGAAGGCTGCAGCTTCGAGTTCGAGGCGTTCTTGCTCGGTCATGACGGGCTCTTTTCAGTAGACGGTTGGCGTCATGATAAGAGTTTCAGCGTTGACCGGCGAGCGTGATCGACACCGATTCGGCAAAGCGCAGGGCATGCGGCTTGTCGACTTCCACCTCAGCGTAGGTAACCGCCTCGTGGCTCATCACCAGATCCAGCACTTCCTGGGTCAGTCGTTCCAGCAGGGCAAAGCGATTGCCCTCGACATGCTGGATGATGGCCTTGGTGATGGTGCGGTAGTTGAGGGCATGCTCGATGTCATTATCCCGAACGGCTTCCTGAGCGGCATAGAGAATCGTCAGGTTGATCAGCACGTCCTGTTTGTTGAGGATTTCGTCCTCGTTGATGCCGATGAACGTGCGCAAGCGCAGGTCCTTGACCCGGATGCGCGCGGTGCCAGGTTCGAGTCTTGCCATTATTGTCTGCTCCGTCCGATCAATTGCAGAAACTCCATGCGCGTGGTGCTCGAGTCCCGGAAGGCGCCCAGCATCACTGACGTGTTCATGGTCGAATTCTGCTTTTCGACGCCGCGCATCATCATGCACATGTGCTGGGCTTCGATGACCACGGCGACGCCGGCGGCTCCGGTGACTTTCTGAATTGCATCGGCAATCTGCTTGGTCAGATTTTCCTGAATCTGCAGACGTCGGGCAAACATGTCGACGATGCGTGCGATCTTCGACAGACCCAGCACCTTGCCGGTCGGAATGTAGGCCACATGTGCCTTGCCTATGAACGGCAGCAGGTGGTGCTCGCAAAGCGAGTACAACTCGATGTTCTGGACGATGACCATCTCATCGTTGTCGGAGGCAAACAGGGCGCCATTGACGATCTCTTCGACACTCTGGGTGTAGCCGTGACACAGATACTGCATGGCTTTGGACGCGCGTTTCGGCGTGTCCAGAAGACCTTCGCGGTCTGGATCTTCACCAAGGCCGAGCAGAATATCTCGATAGTGCTGGGGCAGGGACGAACTCATCAGAATGATCCTCGGGGCGGCTTACTTGACGTGCCGTCCGCCGTTTACGGTCAGTGTTGTGCCGGTGACATAGGTGCTGTCCAGAAGATAACGCAGGCTCTGGTAGATCACCTCTGCACCTGGCTCTATGCCCAGGGCCGACTTGGCCAGGGCGTTGGCGCGGTAGGCCGCATCATCCTTGGGTTGAAACATCAACAGCGCCGGTGCTATGCCGTTGACTTTGACAAGCGGGGCGAACCTGGCGGCGAAGGACAGCGTCAGGCTTTCCAGGCCGGCCTTGGTTGCGCAGTAGGCGATGTGCTTGCTGCTGCCCTTGCGGGTCACGTCATCGCTGATATGCACGATGTCAGCGACCTCACTGGCGGTCAGCAACGACTCGCAATGCAGATTGATCAGGTAGGGCGCCAGCATGTGCACGCTGAACATGCGGGTGAAGTTTTCGGCTTCATCGCCCGGTGTTTCTGCCAGCCACTCGGAAGCGTTGTGGACAATGGCCCGCAGGCTCGAGGTCTGGGTTTTCAACAGCTCGACAAAGGCCATGATCCCGGCCTCACAGGAAAAATCCCCGTGGATGGCCACTGCTCCGGCCTGGCGCAGTTCCGTCACACTTTCGTGCTCGGTGCGATAACTGATGATCACCCGCTGCCCGTGTTCCAGCAGACGCAAGGCGCAATGCAGGCCCACGCGCTGGCTGGCGCCGGTGATCAGGATCGGTGCAGAAGACATTGCCATCGACAGCTCACGTATCGGTTATCCGTAGTGGACGGGGATTGTACGGTCGATTGTTTCTTCCGGTTTACAGGCAAAGTTATACCAGAGAATTTTTTTGTACAACCCTGGACATCATGAAACTCGGCGACGCAGTGCTCGCAGGCGCTGAGCACAGGGAGGTTTAGGAGACGGGCGGGGCTAGGAAGCGACCAAGACCTGTACCGAGGTGTAAAGGTGTACAGGTCTTTATGAGCTTAACGAGGGGAAGGTGATTGCGTCGGGCGTGCCGGTACAGGCGTGCTCTGCAGCCAGGGTGCCAGCAGGCGCGTGGACAGCGGGATGAACAGGTAGACCATCAGTGGGGTGAGCACCGCCGTGCTGATCATGATGCGCGGCAACAGGTCCAGATGGTTGAGCAGGGGGCCGAGTAGAAAATTGAAGATCAGCGAAACGGGGAAAAACGCCAGCCAGATTGCGACAGCCTGTTTCCAGCGTGGCGGGCGCTGGTCGATCGCGCCGAACCAGCCGTCGATGCCGCTGACCCGATGCTCCGAGGGTTGTGCGAAAAGACCGCTGCCGCGCACCAGCCAGGAGCGTCGAGAGGCGGAATGCTCCCAGGCGTGCATGGTGTGCTCATCGGTAAAGCGGAAAATGATCTGAAATTCGTCATCACCGGGCGGGGGCGCCAGTACCCCTGAACCCAGATACCCCGGAAAGTCCGTGGCCAGCTGTTCGCCTTCGTGCAGCCAGGCCATCATTTCATGGTAGCGACCCTGCGCCACGCGGCGGGCAACCATCAAGGTGACGGGTGAGGTAGACATTGTATATCTCCGGTAGAGGCGTGAAATTCCCGGGTAGGGAGGTCACATGCCGCGATCCGGGATGGTGGGTCGCGACAGTTTCACGTGAACAGCAAGCAAGGATTATTCCTGAAACGCTGAGAGACCGGTAGAGCGTTGCCGGGCAGGCGGGTTACTTGTGCAAGGACGGATGTTTGCGACGATGCTCTTGCAGGATGTACTGGCGCAAGCGTTCGGCATCGTCCTTGCCATGTTTGCTGAAATGATAGGCGCCGACGTTTTGCCCGATCATGCGCTCCAGCTTGCCGCGCATCGGAATGGGCGCTTGCCCTGGCGGGTTGAACCAGGCGGAAAAGTTTCTCGGCAGCTTGCCTTCCTTGCGGTACTCGAGCAACACACCCTTGAACGACAGCTCGTGAACCCAGAGTGCCGTCAGCGCGCCCTTTTCGGTTTCGAGAGGGATCGGCTCTTCCATCACGAGTCGCCATGGGCGGATCTTCGGACCTTCCTCGAAGATACTTGGTGCGCCGAGCTCCAGATGCAGTGCGTGGAATTCGTCCTCGACCAGATGCAGAGGGAAGTTCATCTGCTGATTCTCGAACTGCGCATGGATCGTGACCTGCTCATGAGCGGCCAGCTTCGTCAGCAGATCCTGGATCTGGATGCCGCCATTGACCAGCAGACTGCGCGTACTGTCACGTACGTTCAACTGGGGGTTGCGCTGCATGCTCTGGATAAAATCCAGCTCAGCCTGGGTGAGAAGTGAATCAGGTTGCATGGGCGGAGGCTCGGTCTAACCGGTTATTGAGAACAAAGACCATTGATTCCGCAAAGTGTTCTGGCCATCCGTCATATTTTTTCATTCAAGTGTTTCAACTCTGCTGTGCTTCTTCGGGCAGACCGAAGGCAGAATGGTCCGTAGAAAATTCAGACGGCATTCTAAGGCATAATGTTTCACTTTTTTAAGCTGCTGCAGGAATAACCATGAAAGTCGCCATCGTGTGTGGAACGGTCTACGGATCGGCCGAGGAAGTTGCCAGACACGCCGCCGCACTGTTGCGTGTCGCCGGCCATGAAACCCTCGTCAATCCGCGCCTCATGCTGCCGGAGCTGCTCGCCTTCGAGCCTCAGGCGCTGCTTGCCGTGACATCGACTACCGGGATGGGCGAATTGCCCGACAACCTCATGCCTCTTTATGCAGCGCTGCGCGACGGTCTGCCGGGCGAACTGCGGGGATTACCTGGTGGGGTGATTGCACTGGGCGATGCCAGTTATGGCGACACCTTCTGCGCAGGCGGTGAGCAGATGCGCGAACTGTTCGCTGAGTTGGGCGTCAGCGAAGTACAGGACATGATGCGTCTGGACGGAAGTGAAAGCGTCACCCCGGAAACCGACGCCGAGCCGTGGCTGGAAGCGTTCATCAAGCACCTGGGCTGAAAACATCGCGCTCCTTTATGGGGAATGATTCAGCGCAGCAGGTGTTGATTGTGGCTGTGCAGGGCGTGGACGACACTCATTGCAACGTCTTCCTGAGGCATGGAGCCAGCGATGAGCGAGTCAGTGCGTTTTGACGATAAAGTCGTGATTGTGACCGGCGCAGGGGGTGGGCTGGGTCGGGCTCATGCGCTGCTGTTTGCGAAACACGGCGCGCGAGTGGTGGTCAACGACCTGGGTGGTTCGGCGCACGGCGAAGGGGCCAGTGCGTCTGCTGCCGATCGCGTCGTGGCCGAGATTCGCGCGGCAGGTGGCACTGCAATAGCCAATCATGATTCGGTCACCGAGGGCGGCCGCATTGTGCAGCATGCGCTGGATGCATTCGGTCGCATCGATGTGCTGGTCAACAACGCTGGCATCCTGCGTGACAAGACCTTCGCCAACATGGAGGACGCCGACTGGGACCTGGTCTATCGCGTCCATGTCGAGGGCGCCTACAAAGTCACCCATGCCGCCTGGCCTTATCTGCGCGAGCAGAATGGCGGACGGGTGATCTTCACGTCATCGACATCCGGTATCTACGGCAACTTCGGGCAAGCCAATTACGCGACGGCCAAGCTGGGGCTTTACGGGCTGACCCGCACCCTCGCGCTGGAAGGTCGCAAGCACCGTATCTTCGTCAACGCCATAGCGCCAACGGGCGGCACACGCATGACCGAGGGGCTGATCCCCGCCAATGTCTTCGAGCTGCTCAAGCCCGAACTGGTCAGCCCGCTGGTGGTGTACCTGTGCAGCGAACAATGCCAGAGCAGCGGCGAGCTGTTCGAAGTGGGTGGTGGCTGGATCGGCAAGGTCCGCTGGCAGCGCAGTCAGGGAGCCTGTTTCGACCCGCAGACAGGCTTCAGCCCGGAAGACGTCGCGGCGCAGTGGCAGGTGATTGGTGATTTCGCCAACGCAGCCCACCCTGCCGACACTGGCGAGGCGTTGCAGGAAATGATGGCCAACCTGCAGAAGTACGTTACATAAACAGCCTCTGGCAGTTGCTGCAAGACCGCGGTTATCAGTTGCGCGTGCGCGCTTATTCACGCTGACGGCTTGATTATGTGTGAGAAGTTTCACTGAGTTATGTAAGTGCTGTCTTGTGACGCGGTAAGGCGGGTATGGATTTTTTCACGCCTATCAATCATGCCGTGCTGGCCCCGATATGAAGTCTGAACACATTCATATCCGGAGTGACACATGGCCAAATCAATATGGGGCGACTTTCCGCCGGTAAGCGTCGCGGCGCCTCCTGAGCGCGTCAAGGTCAAGAAGGCTGCGGCACAGGTAACCCAAGTGCTTCAGGAGGTGGGCGAAAACTCGATTGCGCTCAATTCGCTGGCGATGGAAAAGCGCAAGATGAAAC
Source organism: Pseudomonas sp. SZ57 (assembly GCF_009495975.1). Lineage (NCBI taxonomy): Bacteria > Pseudomonadati > Pseudomonadota > Gammaproteobacteria > Pseudomonadales > Pseudomonadaceae > Pseudomonas > Pseudomonas sp. SZ57. Next base: position 195,454 of record NZ_WIBD01000003.1, read on the forward strand.
CGCTGTTCAAGGGCTTCAACCCCGAACAGATAACCCCCAAGGATCTCAACAGAGCGGGGATGATCCTGTACAAGTTCGGCATGATCGATAATCACACCGCCGAGTTGATGAGTCGCGCAGGCGATGAGTTCGACAAGCAAGGCAAGCTGGTCGACCCCAGCAAGGAAATCAACGCGCTGGAGTTTTTTGCCAATCGGATCATCGACATGAAAGAGAAAGCGCTGAGCGGTGATCCCTATGCCAACGCGCTATTGCCTGACTACATCAAGACCATCCATATCCTGCAGAATCTTCAGGTGTTTGCCGAGTCGGGTGACAGTTACGAGATGCGCAAGATCAAGGACATGGAAAACAAGGGGCTGATCAAAAGAACGCCGAATGCCAAGGGCTGAGGCACGTTGCACGGCGTAAACGCGCAGCGCGTTAAAACCTGTGGGCAATAAAAAAGGCCGCTGCACAGAGACCTGCACGGCGGCCAAACAAAACGCAGGATCAAGGGAGCTTGCAAATCCACGTCGATTTAACGCGCGCAGGTTAACCGCCATCACGCGCCTGAAAAATCCCCGCGCAGGATATGCAGCATTACCCGGCAGGTAACAATTCACAGCGAATGAGCAGGGTGCTCAATGAACGCGGTGGTTTGCCGGTAAGCGGCTCAGACGCTCGGCCAGCTGGAGTCTTTGCAGTGGGTCTTCACTGAGCAGCAGCGCGCGTTCCAGATCGAAGCGTTCGGCCTGCGGGCATTCGAGAAACTGGTACAGACTGGCGCGGGCCAGGTGATCGCTGCTGGTGGCCTGGCCCAGTTCGACGATGCGGTCGGCATCCTTGAGCGCCGCGAGAACATTATCGTTGATCTGATGCAGGTGCCGCAGGTTGCGTGACAACCGTTGCAGCATGCTGGTCGGGGTGGCGCGTGTCATATGCTCGGCGCGCAGCTTCATGGTCGGGCCGAACTGCCTGATCAACAGCTCGCGGCAGTCGGCGGGATAGAGCCTGCGCCCGCTGCAAGGGTCGAGCAGGTGATCGGCACCCGGCACGCGCAGCAGGAAGTGACCCGGGAAGTTAACGCCTTCCATGGCGATGTCCAAGCGCCGTGCGATCTCCAGCGCGATCATTGCCAGCCCCAGCGGCTGGCCTCGACGCTGCTCCACGATCCTGTGCAAAAGGGCCGAATCGGGTTTGGGAGGGTTCCAGTCATCCTGCTGAAAACCCAGCGCGTTGAGCTGGCGCAACAGCGGTTGCGCGAGTTCAGGCGCAGGCAGGACAGGCAGCGCCGCGCTTATCTGGCGTTGCAAGCGATCCATTTCGCTCATTACCTCATGCCACGCGAAGTGCGCGTCATGTTCGGTCGACACCCATAACGCAGCTTCAAACACCAAGGGCGGTGTCTGTTGCAGGCAGGCCAGGCAATGCTGACGTGGCGTCATGGACCACTCCGTGGGGCTCGAAATCCAGTGCGAAGACTCTTTGTAGCCCTGTGCGCGAATTTCGTCCAGCGCCACTTGTTTCTACTTGTTCAGGGCTTCTATCAGGTCGGGTGTCACATAGTGCGGACCGTCGAACAGATACAGCGGATAGCCATCGAAGGCGGCGATCTGCGGTTTCAGTTCGGCCGCCGTTGCCGGGCGGAAGCCGCCACCGACCTGCGGGCGAAAAGCTTCGACGATGATTCTCACGCGATTCTTGCCCAGCCGTTTGCGCAGCGCGTCGGCGTAGGTCCGGGCAACCGGAGCGGTGCGCGCATAGACACCCACGCCATCCTGAAAGAACACGCCGATATCGTCCGGCAGCCAGGTTTTCAGCCAGTCCGCCGTGGCAGCGGGCCCGATATTGGCGCCATCGTAGACGCTGATCCACAGTGGTCTGGGCAGTTTCGCCAGCAGTGCCGGTAACTCCTTGGCACGACTCCAGCTGGGGTCGACCTCGGCGGGGAAGTACCAGCCGGTGACATTGAGCGGCGTTTTCACCTTGGCCAGTTGTGCCGAAAGCACCGCCAGTTGCTCGATATTGTCCCGTGAGCGGGTTTCGCTGAAGTACCCGGCCAGCCCGAGGATCACCTCCTGCGCCCACGGCTCCTTGCCGATGCGTGTCCAGTCCGGCAACACGGGCACGCTGGTCATCGGCGTGCCCGGTATGAACGCCTGGTCATCGACCGCCGTCCACTGCACGAGCAATTGCCGTGCGCCGAGCCTGTCCCAATTGCCGCTAATGCCTACCGTCGCGTTATCCGGTTGCCAGACGATGCCGACCACGCCCGGGCCCTTGGGCTGGATCAGCACATACAGCTCGCTGGTGCCGAGGGCGATCGCCCCCACCAGCAAGGCGGCCAGCGAGGTCTTGACCAATGTTGCCTGTCGCAGCAGTGCGGCCAGAGCCTTCAAATATTACTCCCTGATGGGGGACGGGCGCGGGTCACCACGAGAACGTCATGCGTGCGAAGACGCCTTCTGCGCGGTCATCGCCAAACACTTTCTCGCGGTACTGCACGGAGAAGTCGACATACGACTGCGGCGCCTTGTATTTGTCCTCGCGGAACCAGTAACGCACGCCCGTACCGACGCCAAGCCCGCCAGCATTACCCGATGATGTGCTGCTACGGCCGAGACTGTCGACCTCACTGCGCATCTTCGAATCGTAGTCCACTGCGGCGACCACATGGGGAAACACCACCAGCCGCGGGCTGATGCTGTCCAGACGGAAGCTGCGCCCGACCTGCCACTCACTGTTGAAGTAGTTGCGCTTGTCCTGCAGATAGCGCCCGCCTTCAGCGTACAACTGCGAAGTCCACCAGCTCGGTACATCGACGCGCAGGTCGGTGCCGATGCTCGAGCCGTAGCCCAGGCGCACCAGCCAGTCGCCATCGGCGTTCGAGTTGCCCAGCGGGAAGGTGCGTTCGAAGGCGCCGATCACGTTGACTGCGCTGAACGGCTTGACCCGGATACCGAGCGCGCCCTGCAAGGCGTCCGCGCCTGTGTCGGAGTCGCCTTCCTTGCTCCACAGCGTGTCGGTGACGCGTCCGTAAAGCTCGACGAAGCGCGCATTGCGGTAACCGAAGGGGCGCCAGAACACTTCGGTACTGTTCTGCACGCTGTCATTGCTGCCGCCGGGCGCGCCGCTCAGGCCGCTGCTGGTGCTGGCACCCCGATAAGTCGTGGTGTTGGTCAGGCCCCATTCTCGGGACAGATCAGAAACGGCACGTCGCGTATCGAACACCTGTTGCGCGGGCATCTGCAGATCGCCGGTCTGCTGATAATCGAGCACGCGCTTGAAGTAGGCGATGGCCTGCGCATCATTCGACGTGCGCATCGCGCTGTAGGCGGCATCCTGCACTTCGCGTGGCTTGAGGCCGGACTGACGGTCGACACGCTTGAAGGTATCCAGCGCGCCTTGATCATCGCCTGCCTGGCTGAGGAAATAGGCAATCTGCACTTCATCGCCGGGTTGCAGTTGGCCCGCATCGCGAGCTTGCTGCAGACATTGCAGCGCCTCACTCGGCTGGCCCATGGCGGCATACAACGAGGCCTGTTCACGCAGTGGCAGGTTGCCGACCGCCATGGCCTGGGCGAAGTCCTGACGTGCACCGTCCTGATCGCCCAGGCGCTGACGCATTTGCCCGCGCTGGACGAGCAGGGTAGCGTCGTTGCCATTCAGCGCCAGCGCTTCGGTGGCCGCAGAGCGCGCTTCGGCATACTGCCCCTGGGCAATCAGGGCGCTGACCAGCAGCTTTCTGTAGGCCATCTGTTTCGGAAAACTGCGAACGGCCTCCCGCGCCTCGCTGACTGCGGTGTCGTTATCGCCGCGTGCCAGAGCCTTATAGCCGGTGGCTGCCTTGTCGACTGCTACCTGCTCCTGAATCGCCTGCCGACGACGCGTCAGGACCTCTTGCGGCCCCAATGCCTGCTCGGCATCGTTGATGGCTGCCTGTGCTTCGTCCAGACGCTGCTGACGTTGCAGCGCCTCGATCAGCATCATGCGGTAATCGAGGTTCTTTGGTGCCTGGGCAATGGCCGTGCGCGCATGACTGGCCGAGCCGTCATAGTCGTGCCTGGCATAGGCACGCAGCGCCTGATTGCCTTCCAGATAGCCAGGCTTGGGGCGTGTCTTGTAAGCGCGTTGCGGGTGATCGCGGCGGTACTTGTCGCGTTCGGCCAACGTAATGAGGTCACGCAACTGCTGAGCGTCACCGCGCTGACGCAACGCTTCGTTCGCCTTGGCGATGGCCAGGTCGTAATCCTTGCGGTTGTAGGCCATGTAGGCTTCGTTGGCGATGGCATAGGCGGGTCCGGTCAACGGCAGGGGCAGTGTCTCCGCCTGGCTGAGCGGTGCGACAAGACCCAGGCCGCTCACCAGCAGCGACAGGATGAAGGGGCGCTTCATAGTGGCTGCTCCGTTTGATCGTCAGATCGGTAATGGTTGTGCTGACGTGCCACAGCCTGTTCGATGGTTTCTCTGGGCAGCACGCCGATGTCGACCAGGTAGTCGCCGATGCGGCCATGCACATGCGGGCGGTAGCCGAGCATGGCTTTCTGGAACACGTCGCGGTCCAGCAGGCCTTGCTCGATGAGCAGATCGCCCAGCAGCGGTGCTCTGGGTGGAAGCGGCTGACCCTCGACCACCTGAAGCTGACGCAACTGCGCGACGATGTCGCTTTCACGGGCAATCAACTGCACCGGCTCGGCACCCAGCTGTTCGGTAATCTGCTGCAGACCATCAGGCGGCAGCGGGCTGGCCACTGCAATTTCCTGGCGCCCCAGCGCATTCATTTGCAACGGCACGACACGCCAGCGCAGGCAGAACTCATCGGCCAGCACACTGCTGTCGGCACGCTTGCTGGCAATGTCGAACACCCGCGGCAGGTCGTTCTGAAAAGCGATGGCCTCGGCAAGGGTTTCATCGTCGAGCCAGCCGTGGCTAAGCAAAATCCTGCCCAGGGGCACCTGACGGGTTTGCTGTTCAGCCAGTGCGGTCTGCAGTTTTTCGTCGTTGATGGCTTGCCAGGACAACAGCACGCTGCCCAGACGGCGGGGCGCGACGGCAATCAGGTCGGAAGACGGGAAGTCGTGCATGGTCTTGTCCCAGACCAGCTTGCGGTTGAGCACCTTGCCCACCAGAAACATCCGCCAGGCCCGCGCCGCAGCCATGAAGTTGACGAAGTTGCCGACCACCATGCGCGGTATTGACAGCAAACCGTGCTGCCAGCCGTAAAGCACGGTGGTGAAGTAGCAGCGATGCAGTATCCGCCACAGCAATGCGATGCCGTTGGCCACCAGCAGATACTGAATCAGGCCGGTGGTTTCAAAAGGTGTCGGAAAGCTGGTGTTCCAGACTCCGCTGGAGCGCAGCACAATCAGCGCCAGCAACTGAATGAGAATGGCATAAGCAAGGATGCTGACGAATGACGTGACCACACCCTTGCGGTCTCGAAACAGCAGGTATCGGTTGGCCAGCGAGCCGGTCCAGCCCATTTGCTCCCAGCCTTGCAAGCCGATACCCAGCGTCCAGCGCGCTTTCTGGCGAAAGGCGGTGCGGAAGGTGTCCGGGAAGAATTCGCGCACGCACAGCGGCATTTCCAGCGTCGACTCATAAGGCTTGCGGAACCACGATTTGCGCAGCACCCGAAATTGCACCGGGAAGCGTACGAAGATCGCCTGCATGCCGTACTTCGCCAATCGCGCGCCGACGTCGTAGTCCTCGGTCAGGCTTTCGGTATTGAACGGCTGGTTCTGGTTTTCATCCGCCAGCACCATCAGCGCACGTCGCGAGAAACATGTGCCGACGCCAGCCGAAGGCACGGTGTCAGTCATGCTTTCGCGTACCACCAGGTCCTTGCCATGCCATTCGGCGAACTCGTCCATGTAGGTGCCGGCCACCCATTCGTACCAGTTGCGTTCCAGCGACACGACCGGCAACTGGATCATGTCCTTGCGTGGCAGCAGGTAATTGAACAGGCGCAGTTCAAGCGGGTGCAGCACATCTTCGCTGTCGTGCAGGATGGTCCCGGCGAACTGTACGGAATGAGTCTTCTCGTACAGAAAAATCGCCTGGATCACCCAGTTCAGGCAGTCGGCCTTGCAGGTCGGGCCGGCGTGCGGCACCTCCACGCGGTGCAACTGCTTGTAGCGGCGACGCATGCGCTCGACTTCATCGATGGTGCGCTGGTCGTTGATGTAAGTGCCGACGAACACCACGTAGTTCTGATAGTCGAGCGTCGACACCATGTTTTCGATCATCGGCGCGATGACGTCGTATTCCAGCCAGGCCGGGACCATGATCGCCAGAGGCTGCTCGTCGCGGGCAATCAACTGCTCGGCAGTCAGCGGCCGGTAGCGGCGTTCGGCGGTGAACTTGCGGTACAGCCGCCGCGACCAGTACCAGATATCGATGAACAGGTCATCGATACTCGATACCAGAATGATCAGCCCGACAACGATCGTCGCGACTTCCAGCACGCTGTAGTAATGGGCCAGCCAGTAAGGCCAATAGAGCGACGTCATTGCGGCGGCCTGTTACGAGCGATTGCGACGGGCGCTACGGCCAGCCAGCAACAGAATGAGAAAAAGTACGATGCCGGCCGGGATCAGCCATAGCAGCGAAGGTTTGCGCCAGGCGTCGATGCCGGTGCTTTCCTCCTCCTCGATCATCTGGCTACCGGTCGGGTCCTTGGCGTCGAAGGTGGCGATCGGGCCGCTGTCAGCCAGCACCGCGGCGTTGCCACGTTCCAGCAGTACCGGACGTTCGAAAACCGGGGTCTGACCGCCCAGCGTGCGATAGATCATGCCGTGCTGGCCGCCTGCTTCGATCACTTGCAGCGAAGCCAGGTGGTTGAGCGACTTGAGGTCGAGCAGCGTCTGCTCTTTGTGGTTGATCAGCAGATGCCCGTCGTTGCTGGCCTTGACCGACTCGGCGCCGTCCTTGATGGGCAGTTCGAAGGCCAGGAAAGACTTGGCCGGGGCTACGGCTACGCTGGCGTCATCGCTGACGCTGAGCTGTGCGCGCAACGGCGAGACGCCGGAGGCGCTGGCAATACGGATGACTTGCGGCAGGCTGCTGGCCGGGTGTTCAAGGTAGCCCTTGGGCACCATGATCTGCGTGTCGGTGGCGAAGCGTGCCGCCATGCCCGAGAAGTTTTCGTCAGGCGTGACCTTGTCCAGCACGATGTGGCTGGTCGGCAATACCGAGATCGGGAACGCCTGCGGCGTTTCCAGGCACTGGTTGCTGACCGGTTGACGCTGGAAGGACACGCGCAGGACGTTCTGCGCCGCCAGTGCGTACTGCGGAATGCGCGCTTCGATGCGTTCTTTCTTGCCATCGGCCGTCAGTTGCATCGCGCCGATCAGGTAATCGTTGAGGAACAGCGTGGCAACCGGCGGGGTCCCCGATGCGCCGGGGGCGGCAGCGATATCGATCATCGCAGTCACCGGTACACGACCGTCATAGGCAACGCTGCCCAGCGGGAACGAGGCGCTCCAGTCGGTTTTTGCCAGTACGTCCACCGTGCCGGGCTTGCCACCCAGGCGGGTCAGCGCGACGCGACCATCTTCGCTCAGAGGCATGGCGGCTTCTTCACCGATGGTCAGCTGGCGATTGCGCGCCAGTTTGTTCCACGCCGAACTGAACAGGCCGATAGCTTTGTCGGCCGACTCCGGCTTGATCATCAGCAGTGCGCGATTGCCCAGCAGGGCCAGACTCACGTCATCCCCGGTGCTGTTGGCGAGCGGCTTCTTGATGTGGCGTTCGCGCCATTGGCCCAGTGCGCTGGCCGCCGAAGCGTCCAGGCCCTGCACCTGCGCCTGGAGAGCGTCCATGGCGTCGTCGATTGCCTTGAGCAGCTGTGGATCGCTGATCGCCAGGTCGGCCTGCAATGCAGGTGTCTGGCCGAGCATCAGCAATGCACCGATTTCCGCCGGGTCGCGCAGGGTGTACTGGCCCTTGCCTTCGAGCCCCGCAAACGCCGGAATCTGTTTGAGTTCAGCCGGAATGGTCAGGCCGGTCAGGTCCACGCTGTCCTGCACCGCAGGGAACGGCAGAATACGCGCCTGCTTGCCGATGCGCTCCAGCGCTACGCCCAGACGCCAGGCGGCATCGTAGCTGGCGTTCGACAATGTGCCGGGTGCGACCAGCAGGCCGGGTTTGCCGGGCAGTGCGTTCCATACCGCGCCGACGTCCTGCAACTGGCTGGCGTCATAGCTGTACGTCAGGCGCGTGTGCGGATCGATGCGCAACACGTTGCCGATCGCGCGTTCGTCTTCGCAGAGCACTTTCGAGATCACCGACGACCAGGCAATCCCCAGCCGCACCGAGCCGTTTTCGCGCGCTGCCTTGTCGACGCCCAGCGTCGCACTGGCGTTGCCCTGTTCTTCATTGAGGCCCAGCGCACGTACCGGATAACCGTCCAGCGACAGCAGCAGCGTGTTGCGGCCTGCCTCGCCGTTCAGGTAGCTGGCATCGAAATTCAGCGTGGCCTCGGTCAACGGCACATTGGCTGGCACCGGCAGGTACAGCTCGCGGCGGGCATCGGTGGCATTGAGGATGATCGGGCGATCAATACCCAGCTCCCTCAGCTCGACCACGCGCTCCTGGCGATTGTCGGCAGTGATTCGGTTGATCGCCTGGGTCAGCGGGCTGTCGGCAGCCAGGGCGAATGCAGGCATCAGAGCCAGCAGGCTCATCCCGCAGGCAAGTACGCCAAACGCGCCCATGTTTACGGCAACGGAAGATTTCATCGTGCAGATCTCGGTAAAGGCTCAAGGCCATTGGGTCTTGATACAGGCTGCCGGTCTGCTACAACGTTTTTCGGGCACTCGGTCTGAACCGGGTGCCCGTATTGTTTGCGGACTGCTTCCTGCGGATTTTTTAGGGTGTGTCTGCGCTATCTGCGCGACCGTTGTGCTAGCTGGCCATCGAGCGCAACTCTGCATGTTCGTGCTGCGGCTTGATTCGTGTATCCAGGTGCCTGTCCATCGAATCCTGGCGCTGACGCGGCAGCTCGGCGACAAACTCATCCACCGGGCGACCCATCAGGGCATCGACGATCCGTGAACTGGCTTTGCCGTCGCCATAAGGGTTGGCCGAGCGGGAGGCGTTCTGCCACAGGGCATCATCATCAAACAGGGCGTTCACGCCACGAATGATGGCGTCCGTCTCGGTACCCACCAGGCGCACGGTGCCTGCCGCGACCGCTTCCGGGCGCTCGGTGACATCGCGCATGACCAATACCGGTTTGCCCAGCGACGGCGCTTCTTCCTGCACGCCACCGGAGTCGGTGAGGATGACGTGGGCGCGTTGCATCAGGCGCACGAACGACAAGTAGTCCAGCGGTTTGATCAGGTGCACGTTGGGCAGGTCGCCCAGGTGCTCGGTCACCGGCCCCAGTACGTTGGGGTTCAGGTGCACCGGGTAGACGATCTGTATGTCGTCGCGTCTGGCAAGCTCGCCCAGCGCCTTGCAGATATTGAGGAAGCCGTCGCCGAAGTTCTCGCGACGATGACCGGTCACCACCAGCACCCTGCGCTCGGGCACCAGGAACGAAAACTGGCGATCAAGGGCATGGCGCAGCTGACGGTTGCTGTCGATTCGTTGCGCGGTCAGGTGCAGGGCGTCGATCACGGTATTGCCGGTCACGAACGAAATGCCCTGCAAACGCTCGCCCAGCACGTTGCGGCGCGACTCGGCGGTGGGAGCGAACAGGTGATCGGAAATCAGATCGATGCAACGACGGTTCATCTCTTCAGGCCATGGCTGACGGATGTCTCCGGTGCGCAGACCTGCTTCGACGTGGCCGATGGGGATGCGGCGATGAAAGGCCGACATGGCCGCCACCATGGCTGATGTGGTGTCGCCGTGAACCAGCACTTTGTCCGGCTTCATCTCGTCCAGAATCGGGTCGATCGCCGCGTAAAGCGCAGCGGTCAGCGAGTTCAGCGTCTGATCCGGGCGCATGACATCAAGGCTGTAGTCGGCTTTGAGCTCGAACATGTCCAGCACCTGTTGCAGCATGCTTTGATGCTGCCCGGTAATGCAGATTCTTGAGTCGATACCTGGCTCTGCAGCCAGTGCTCTGACCAGGGGAGCCATTTTGATGGCCTCCGGACGAGTACCGAAAATGGAAAGGACCTTCATTCTGGGGTGCAGACCAGCCATTATTTCCTCCCGCGCCCTTAGCGCGTCGCACAGCAGCAAAAACCAGACTGAGAACAGCTTGGTCAGCTTGCGAGTTGATGAGTTTCTCGGGCGGAAAGATCGGAGTTTGTGGCTCGATGTTCACTTCAGTGTGAATGTAGCAATATGCCTTGTTACCCGGATTTGTCGGAATTATTAACAGAACAGGATAATAAAGCAAAACGTTTTATTAAGTATTTTTCAAAGTAACAATGAGTAGGAACTTTGGAATTTCACCACGGTCAGTACAGGGTTAAATTTTTTGAGAGCTGCCGTTTGGGCCAATGAATACGGGGTTTTCAAGGGCTTCTGGAACGCTTTTTCAGCTGTTTTGAATGCCGGCTTGCCACGCGTAGTTATGAGTGATGGCAAAAAGTTCCAACAAAACTAGCAGCGCTGAGGTGTGCGTCACTACAGCAGAATCCTGACGCCTGTTTAATGACAGGAAGAGAGAAGGGGTTCACAAAAATGACGCTGATATAATGACGGTTGGGAACTTTGATCATGTATCGAGTTTGACACGCTGACGGGAAGACGGGATGTTAGGAAAGGGCTTAGATGCTGTTCAAGTTGTGCGGCATATACAGTATTGAGTTGTAGCAGCAATGCGGGTGATTGCCCAGCCATTAAATGAGAATGATTGGCGACCCCCTCGCAATGAGGGGAGTCGCAGCCCACAACGGAATCAGTCTTTCGCCTCGGCCGGTTCCGACAGCTCGCTGAGCGCGGTCGCGTTGTTCTTGAACGCCGCTGCGAACACGGCGCGATTCTTCGCCATGTAAATGCTCGCGTCCTCTGCATGCTTCTCCGAGATCCCCGGCACGTTCTTGATCAGGACGTCGGTGAGAAGCTCGGCCAGCTCGAGCATTTGGTCGTGCGCATCGGCGAGTTTACGGTCCACGAAAGTAGTCTCCAGATCGCGGGTACTGCGGTAAAGGGTTTCAACAGCCATTTTGGCCTCGTCGTCTTATCCAGTGTTGAAAGGGCTAGACCCGGACGTTCAGCGCTTTGTGCTCTGACCAGCGGGTATGCAAAGCATCGATCGTGCATGACCAGCGCGCCGGTCAGGTGTAGCGGGCTCTGCGTGAAGACCTTTAGGGAAGCTGGCCTGCGACGCAACAGCGAAAGCGATTTCTCGATTACTGTGTTTTTATACAGTAAAAGCCATGTGCCAATCAAGCCCTGCCTGAATAGTGGCGTTTACGCATCTTTTTTGCGCTGCAAATGTGCCTTGCGACAACCCGCCGCGCTCTCAACCATAGCCTATGGCCCTGTTCCTGCTTTAAAAAGCAGGCCACAAGGGTGTCACGAGTACCCGGCATCATCCGGTCGGCATAAACGAAGGTTCAGAGGTAACGCGTCATGGGGAACAAATGGGCAGTAAAGATAAGACACCGCGTGCATGCGCAGGCCGAGTCACTGGGCAACCTGTGTGTGGAGAGCTTCCACTTTCTGGCGCTGTTCGCGATCGGCGCGATCACTGCCTGGGCGTCAGTGGTTGCATTTCTGGGGATGGTCGAGAAAGGCAACGTCACGGTCGATGACATCCTGCTGCTGTTCATCTATCTCGAGCTGGGGGCGATGACCGGGATTTATTTCAAGACCAACCACATGCCCGTGCGCTTCCTGATCTATGTTGCGATCACTGCACTGACGCGCCTGCTGATTTCCGACGTGTCCCATCACAACCCACCGGACATCGGCATCATCTACCTGTGTGGCGGCATTCTGTTGCTGGCGTTTGCGATTCTGGTGGTGCGCTATGCGTCGTACAAATACCCGTCGGCGAAGATTCCCGATTCATCCAGCACCGTCAAAGGCGCGGTGACGGAAGAAAAGGGCGAAATCTGATCGAGGCAGCGGCGGCATCTGTGCACGATGCCGCCAGCACGCTGCTTATCAAAGAAGGCAATCAGTTCAGCCAGACCCCGGCACGCCAGTGCCAGCCGTCACCAGCGCTTTCCCAGTGCGGATGCACATAGTGATAGCCGGGTCGTTCGGTTTCCCAGTGGCCATGCACCGGCACGAAACGCTGGCCGTTCCAGTGCCAGTAACCGCGTGCCCATATATAGCCGGGACGAGGGGCCGGTTCCACCTCGACGACGCGTTCCGGTGGCGGTTGCGGCGCGATCACTTCTTCGACGTATTCATGATGGACGTGCGGTCGTTCATGGACCACACGCTCCTCGACACAGCCTGACGCTATCGCAAGTGATGCGATCAATACCCCATAACGTAAATACATGTTGCCTCCTCGGAATCACCCGCAGGTGCAGTGGCGCTGAACTCAGTGCCCAGTCGCTCGAATGTTTCTGCGCAAGGATTGTTGTAGCAGGATGTATCTGTACTTTTGCTGAAGAGGAGGGAGGGGGAATGATAGCGAAAGGCCGGTTTTACTGGGGGGAAAGCCCGTTCAGGCAGGCTGGAGAGTATTGAAAGGCATCAACCTGTTCTTGCTCCATGCAGCGCCTAAAACGGCACTGCACAGAGGGGGAGGGCAGGCGTGCATCAAGCCCCGGCATTCACTGTTGCCAGGCTCTGCGGCCATAGACCATTGGCCGGAACAGGGGTCTTTTTCAGCGTCGCGCCGTCGGTCATCGCCGCAAGGATCTTGATCGCGCTGTCGCCACGTTCGATGGCGATGCCGAATTGCACGCTTTCTATCAGCTTGCGCAGGCGTTGTGGGTCATTGCGTTGGGCAGCGCTGATCAAACGCTTGGCAACGACTCCGCGTTCGTTGGACAAGGTCAGCATGATGCTGCCGTCCAACCCTTGAATGCTCAGATTCACCCGATAGTCTGGGTGAAACGTGTCCGTGATCATCTGAAAAGGATTGTCCATATCATTCACCTGCTCAATGGTCTGCATAAGTTGACCGGGTAGTAGTCCTTTTGGTTCTCGACGACTGATCAGCGGTTGCGTTACTCCTGCGCTTGCTGCTGACGGTGTTGCTGTCGTCTTTCGCGTTGATGACAGGGTTTCGTTTAGAGAAGCTTTGACGCATTCACGACGTTCAGTTCGCGCCAGAAAGTGGCCGTCCTGATGGCCTGCCTCGTGGCGCGTACTACAGGGCTTTGCATGGTTCGGGCCATATTGCAGGGGCGATGCGCCACAAGCCGCCGAGCGGGAGCACTGCGCAGTCGCTTCCTGGTTGGCTTTGCTGCAGGACGAGCCGGTCAGTAGGGTTGAAAAAAGTGCTCTCCAAACCGGGCGACGAACAGCTCCCGGACATGGCCTGCTGCTCTCGCGAAAGCGTTTTGCTTATGACTTTTTCGAGTGATTGTCTGACACTCCGACAACCGAATCTTGACGTCAGAGATTCGTAAAGACGGGGTCGAAACCGTAATCGCCCACTGTCCAGTTTCTGACGTTGAGCGTCGTGCTGCGGAGCTGTTGAACACCTTTTGGTATGAACGGCAGACCCGCACGCTGATGGAGGGGAAGCGGGATGATTTTTTGCTCGCCGAGGGCGGTCAGGTGCAGCGCTCGGACTGTCCGATGCTGAATGTTAAATTCGATGGACGGCACCCGGCGATCAAAATGGCTGCGAGGCGAGCGATGGGTCAAGGTGGCCAAAGCTGTGCAGCGACCGTTTGTGGTGCGCTTGCCGGCCCGTGGCAAACAAAAAGGGCGAACCGTTGCCGGTTCGCCCTTTTCTTGCAAAACGTGTCAGTGAATCATCAGGTCAGACGAGCGGCTTCTTTCTCCTGCTCTTTTTCCAGAAATTCTTCTTCGAGCAGCGCGTCCGGGCTGACCGGATCTTCATCCTGTTCGGCGATGGTCGGTGCGGCGCCTCGTTTGCCGCGCAGTTTGCCAAACAGATGCTCGAGGGCGTGATCGAGTTTTACAGCAGCGCCATCCACAGCCTGATCTACCGTATCGGCCTTGTGGGAAACAGAAATAGGTTGGTGTCCTTTGGGGCGAGCTTCCATCTGGCACTTGATGTCGTGCGGGCCAGGCTTGTCGCCGTTTTCGTCGCGGATGTGGACTTCCACGCGGGTCAGGTTTTCATCGTAGTGTTCGAGCGTGCTTTCAACGGTGGTACGAACCCACTCCTCCAGTCGGATACTGCTTTCGATGTGATTATCGCTATTGACCTGGATTTGCATAGTTAATCCTTATTAGGGCTTGCTCGTGCGAGGCTGGACTGCATGATTCCTGTCGGAATCGTTTTCGTTTGCGCTCATTCACAGTGTTGGCGGCAATGGCCTGACAATTCAACCCCAATGTGTAAGAAATATTTCGCAGCAAAAAAGGGATGCCTTGGCGCGAGGCTGCGAATCAGGAGCGGACGCAGAGCGTCCAGAACGGCATTCCCATGCGAAGCGTGAGGAACGAGAAGTGTCCGGGCGAACACTTCTCTCGCGCTCCGGCGTCCGAAACTAGAACGCGACCGACGTCTGTACGTACACCGTGCGCGGTTCGCCGACGTATTTGCCGCGGTTGTTGTCGTCGAACGAGCGGGTGTAGTACTGGCGGTTGAAGATGTTCTTCATCCCGACCGCTACGTTGAGGTCAGACAGTTGCGGGCCGAAGTCGTAGTTGGCGCGTGTGCTGAACAGCATGTACCCAGGGATCTTGCCGGTGCTGCCGTCGGCGCTTTCAGCCGAAGTATTGGCGTTGTCGGCAAACTGGTCGCTCTGGAAGGAGCTGTCGAAATTGAGCTTCCACGGCCCTTCGGTGTAGCTGACGCCCATGGTGCCCTTGTGCTTTGACGAGAACGGCACGCGGTTGCCCTTGTTCGGGCCGTCTTCGCGGATCGTGGCGTCGACGAAGGCGTAGGTCGCGTAGACATCGTAGCCGGCCAGCACCGGGCTAAGGCCCTCCAGCGCATAGTTGACGCTGGTTTCGATGCCCTGATGACGCGTCTCGCCGCGTGCGATCACCGTGTCGTTGGTCTGGTTGCTGTCGTACTGGTTGTCGAAATTGATCAGGAACGCGCCGATCTCGGCCCGCAGGTTGCCATTGTCGTAGCGTGTGCCCAGCTCCCAAGTGCGGGCTTTTTCCGGTTTGACTTCATCGCCGGTGACGCGGTTAGGCATCTGGCTGTATTGCACACTGCCGAACGAGCCTTCGGTGTTGGCGTACAGGTTCCAGGTGTCGGTCAGGTGGTAAAGCACGTTCAACGCGGGCAGCGCAGTGCTGTAGTCGCCCTGGTATCGGGCGTTGGTCAGGTTGTTGTTCTGCGCGGTGTCGATCATCTCGTAGCGAATGCCCGGCGTGATGGTCCACTTGCCGATATCGATGCGGTCGTCGATGTAGAACGCATGCGCTTCGGTCGCTCCGCGTGTGTCGCGGTCATTGCGGCTGGCGGTGGTCGGCAGGTCGCCGGTGACCGGCTCGCGATAGCGCAGTTCGTGACCGGCCTCGTTGACATAGCGATAGCCAACGCCGACTTCATGCCAGGTTTCGCCCAGCGCAAAGCCTTGCGAGAAGCGTGTTTCCAGGCCACGCACCCAGTATTCGCGGGGCGACAGGGAGACGAAGCTGCCCTGATCCAGATAGCCGCTGCGCAGGGTCTTGGTGAAGAACGTGTTGGCGGTGAAGACGCGCGCGTCCTGTTCGTAGCGATAGCCGAAATTGAACATGGTGCGACGGCCCCAGAACTTGTCTTTCAGGCGTGTCGACTGGTACGGATCGGCATCGTAGTCCGCGACGCTGAGGCCACCGGGCATCTGCGCTTCGCCATCGTAGTACTGCGCCATGGCGTTGAGGCTGTTGGCGTCGTCGATCTGGTATTTACCCTTGAGGATCAGGTCGTCGATTTCGGTGTCGCTGTGCTCGCGCCAGTCGCCGCCGCGCACGCCGGAATACAGAATCGCGCCGCCCAGACCGTTGTCCGCGGTGCCGCCGGCCAGCAGGTTGCCGGTGGTCTTGAAGCCGTCGTGGCTGGAAGACGGGCTGGTCTCGGTTTGTATGCCGCCCTTGAGAGTGGGGGCGTCGGGGATCGCGCGGGTCACGAAGTTGACGATGCCACCCACGTTCTGCGGACCGTAACGGACTGCGCCACCGCCACGCACCACATCGACTGCGTCCATGTTGCCCATGCTTATCGGCGCAAACGACAGTTGCGGCTGGCCATAGGGCGCGAACGGCACCGGGATGCCGTCCATCAGCACGGTAGAGCGCGACGCCAGGCGTGGATTGAGGCCGCGAATACCGAAATTCAGCGCCATGTCATGGCTGCCGGTGCCGTTGTTGTCCGGCGCATTGACGCCTGGAATACGATTGAGTACTTCACGCGCCGACGTCGCGCCGACCCGCTCGAATTCCTCACGACGAATCACATCACGTGCGCCGGCATGCTCGAAAACGTTGGTTTGCTGTGCAGCGCCCAGCCAGTCACCGACCACCGTGGAAACCCCCAGCTCGATCGGCGCACCAGCCGTATTTGCCGATTGCAGGGTGAAGCCGTTATTGCCATCGGCCATGGCCTGCAGGCCGGTGCCTTCGAGCAAGGCGTTGAGGCCCTGCTCGGGCGTGTACTGACCTTCCAGGCCACGGCTTTTCAGGCCGCTGGTAATCTGCGAACCATAGGAAATCAGCACGCCGGACTCACGACCGAACTGGTTCAGCGCCGCTTCAAGCTCGCTCGGCGCAATGTGATACACCTTGGGTGCGACCTCGGCGGCCTGCACCATCGACAGGCTGCCGACCGAAAGGCTCGCGCCGAAAATGACATGGCGCAATGTGCGCACCAGCGGTGAAAGTTGAGTAGGGCGGGCTGACATGCGGGAGTCCTTTGACCGGAAGGTTGAGAGAGGCTTTCCCTGTCTGTCACGCGAGGATCGAAAAACAGCTCACGGTTTTTGAAAAAATTTTAGCCGGCCAGCGCAAATCTAACTGTCATCGTGCCGATGCTCAGCGTCGGCATGCAGTTCGTGACGCTCTGCGTCGTGCTACAGCGATCACTGCACACAAAGCGCTTTTCTACCCCGATGGCACAGACGACGCAGAG